>CALDJV010000083.1 GCA_937899305.1 uncultured Cytophagaceae bacterium | reverse complement strand
GAATCGCCTAGCAACTAGATATCACACCAAATTTGGATTACTTTATTTTTTCCATTTTACTATTCAAAAGCGGCATTGGTTTCGCAGATAATTTACTCGAATGTAAATCGATGAAGTAAAACCATATTTACCTATCAGGAAAATAGCATTTATGAAACTCTGTATCATCATTATCTCTTTTTTGGGCTTGCTGTTATGGTCATCTTCGGGGGTTGGCCAACAACCAGAAAAACAAAAAGTAGCTGCTTTGATCATCCATCATCATCGTTATCAAAGCATTCAGCCGATTGCTACTTCTGCCTTTGCATTAAATAAATTTGTAACGCTTTTGACCAAAAGAAAGGTAGACGTGACTACGGCCCAAGACCTGAGCAAGGCCGCTTTGTACAATACCATTGATGCTTTTGCCCAAAAAATCAGGAAGAATAAATACACTACGGCATTGGTATTTTACTGGGGATATGTACTGGAGTATCGGAATCAAAACTATTTGCTTCCCATTGATTTTAAGTTACCTACCCGAAAAAAAGACTTGTTGTATGGTTCGGTATCCGTCAACGAACTCTTAGGGGCTTTTCGTCGAAACAAAATGCCTCATTACATTTTTATAAATGGTGAAAACCAGCAATTGTTTCAAGTTGGTGGGCTTCAGACGGGACAACGCGACAAACTGCGGTCAGAAAGTATCAGGGTGGTTTATCGCCAAAAAAAGCGCGTTGAAACTACTGCTTTGGAACCAAATTCAAACATAAGCCTTACTCCATTTATGAAGCTGTTCCAGAACCATTTCTGTCTTGAGGACATCATCAATGGTTTGAAAAGCAAGCCGTACACGATGAATTACACGGTGCAGGAAAAAGGAAAAAAAGTTCAGGGTGTTTGTTTGAACAGGCCATCTAGTACGCTTAAAGTAAATGTACCTTTACTACAGCAACAAGCGCTTAAGTTAATTTTAAATAGTCCAGATACTACAACTTTCCCACAAGCGTCCCAAATGATCCAAAAAGCACTCAACGCCAACCCTAAAAACAAAGTTTCGCAATTGATTGCTACTGCATTGCAACCAATGAAGTATGGTTTGATGCCCATAAGAGGAGGGGAGTTTGTCATGGGGCACACATTGGGCGAAAAAGATGAAAAACCAATTCATAGAGTGCGATTATCTAACTTTTCGATGGGCAAGTATGAAGTTACCAATTTGGCTTACTTGGTCTTTTTGGCTCGTTACAATACGCGCCAAAAGCGAATTGCCGAAGTAAAAAGCGATGAGCGATACAAAAAGGAACTACTGATTGCTGATCATTTATTGGGATTGGCCTATAATGTGCAAAAACAACGGTGGGAGATCAAAGATTCCAGTCGTTTGTTTCATCCAGTAGTGAATGTAAGCTGGTATGGTGCCATAAAATATTGTGCATATTATGGCTTGGCCTTACCTTCTGAGGCGCAATGGGAGTATGCGGCCAGAGGGGCTTCGCGAGAAGTTTTTGCGGGGGGGAAACGTTTGTTAAATGTAGGGTGGTTTTTGGGTAATACCGAAGGGAGTACCAAAACTCACCCCGTAGGGTTGCTTAAGCCCAATGCCTGGGGTTTGTACGACCTGAGCGGCAATGTATATGAGTGGTGTTACGATACTTACGAAGATGACTACTACCGTTCACTGGCTACGAGGCGAGTCAACGTAAACCCTGTGAATACCAAAGAGCATAAGGTAATCGGCATTCGAACCCCGTCTGACCCTTATCCTAGAGTAATTCGGGGAGGCTCTTATCAATCCTCATTTATAGCTTGCAAGGTGTTTTCCCGAGACAAGGAACTGCCCTATGAAATGTCTTACCCAGGCGAAAAGAAGAGTTATGTCAAGAAAGCAATCGGTTTTAGAGTAGTCAAGAGGAAGTAGTTTTCTTTAGTTGGTAGATCGTAGTTAGGAGTTGGTAGTTTTTTTAGTCCACAGTCGACGGTCCATAGTCCACAGTTTTTTTAGCTGGGAGTTCGGAGTCAGTAGTTTTCTTTAGTCCATAGTAGCGCAAAACGGTACAAATGAATCATCGCTTCGCGCAATAATCAATCATTAAAAATCAATCATCAACAATCGAAAAATTAGCCAAAGGCGGAACAATAGAGCAATGTAACCATTTAGCCATAAGCGCAGCGAAACAATAAAACAATCATCATATCAATATCTTACTTTTCAGGTCATTTCGATACGATTTTGATACATTGATGACTCGCTGAATGTTGGTCTTTACTTTTTCATTGATGCCCTCCAGATCTATTTCTACGTAAGTAAACCCTTTATCGAAGGCAATGATATTGTCTAAATTGATTGCATAAGATTTACCCACTTGTTGAATACCATTGGTTTGCAAGTGGCTCACAATTTCTCCGAATTTTTGATTGACATCATAGATGTTTTTCCGGCTGTAAATCAAACAAGAAGTATTGTTGGCTTGTACGTATAATATGTCTTTGGTCTCTATGATATGGTATACTCCTCGATCCCAGGCAAATAACTTCCCATTGCTTACTTTTGATTCATTGCTACTTTTTTCGGTGAGATTTTTCAGGGCAATTTGCAAATGAATGTCCAGAATGACATCATTGATTTGGTCTTTGAGCAGGTAACTGGCCGGATTTACTGCCAATGCTTTTTCCCTCGTTTGCAGATCCGAAAAGGCGGTCAAGAAGATGACCGAAACTTCTCCCATTGATTTGAGCGTGTGGGCTACATCTACCCCATCCTTATAATCATATAGCTTAATGTCACACAAGGCGATGTCTGGAAAGCTTTTTTGGGCACAGGCAACGGCTTCATCATAAGATTTTGCTAGTCCTACCAGCTGAAAGCCAAGGTTTTCTACAATGGTTTTTAGATAATCTCTAGGAGACTCTTCATCTTCTACAATCAGTATTTTATAGCGTTGGTTTTCTTCTTTGGCCACTTTTGTTAAAATTTAAAATTACATTCAAAATAAGCTCCCTGATCCGGTGGTTGATGGACCTTAGCAGTTTTAATGATAAAATTCCCTTTTTGTAAAATTGTTAAATGATGGATGATCCGAAGGCCCTTTGAGGAATTTAAATGCTCAAAACTAAACATTCCCTGTTCGTCAAACAGCTCGACGGGCATTCCTTTGCCATTGTCCTTTATTTGTAAACAAATATATGCCCCCTTTTTGGTCAATACAATATTCAGTTGAGGAGGTGTATTTTGTACATTATTGAAAGCATATTTACAAATATTGTTGACCAACTCAAAGGCACAAAACCCAATAATGCTAAAATGATCGTTACGCAAGCCATTCAGGTCGGTTTGGATGTGTACGGCGGGTTTTGGATTCAAGAGAGAGGTATCTACTACGGTATCTACCATATCTTGCAGGTCACGTTCTATTTGAAACCCAAGCATCATTTTCTGGTCAGTCGAGAAAAATGTAAAATCGAGTTTGGCTTGCAACTGACTCAACTTAGAGGTAAATGCGATTAACTCTTCCAGCGTGGTTTTGGCGGTCTCGTTTTGGGCTTTTAAGTGACTGTTACGCAATTTGGAACTAATCGAAAATAAATTGTTTTTCACCCGATGGTTTACCTCCCCAATCAACAAGTTGATCAACGTATTTTGAGAGGTTAAATTTCGATTGGATGCCCGCAAACGTCTTAGATACCACATAATTACCAAAAAAATGATCAATACCCCTCCAATACTAATGGTGAGAATAATTTGGTTGGACCGTCGTCTTTGGGTGGCTTGAGCTATTTTCAACTGTTGAATTTCTTCCCGTTTACGATTCAAAAAGATCAAGACAGTATCTATGGGCTCCTGCAGTAATTGTTGCCGCAATGAATCATTGTCTGGAATCAGAGCAATGATCATTGCATTGGTGATTCTCCGGATCTCTTTTTGCATCTTTTGGCGATAACTGGCAAAGTCCTGAGCCAATTGATTCAAAGCCTTTCGGTCTACAAATTTTTGGGTTTTAAGGGTATCCAGTTTACGTTCAAAAGTATCCAATTGGGCATTGAAGTCATTTTTGAGCTCTCTGATTTTCTCAGTACCTTCTTCCAATACATTACGAATGGTATCTTTATCGTCAGGGTTTTCAGGAGTTTCCAGACGGGGTTTGAGGGTAATCATAATTAAATTGCCATTGTTTTCCATTCGCCAAAAAGATTGGCTACTCAATGAATCCTGACGATCGAGACGACTTTTGTGAATCACCTCAAAACTCTCTTTTTCTTTACCTTCCTGAGCCACCTGAAAAATAGAGTTTAAATCAATTTGCTTAATCTTGAGGGTTGTCTTGCCTGCTTTATCCAAGTTTACCCAAGTCCCTTCATTCATCCTAATCAAGGCATTGTCTACCTCTATTCCATCCAAACCCAATACTGTAATGGTAAACAATTGAGCTTTGGTCCGGTCTTCTTTATTGGGTGTTTTTTTTTCTTTTGCAGAATTGGTCGTTTCGTTTTTCTTCTTGCCTTCTTTTTCTTGTGGATCTACATATACAATCAAGCGTTCAACATCTACTTCACGTACTTTATACTGAGTGGTTCCTTGACCGTCGGTATCCTTCCGTGATATTTCATCAAATATCACCGCAGTCAAGTCCTGGCCAGGATTCAAATAGACCTCAAAGTTTCCCTGAGTGTTGGTACGAGGATTAAAAGTGCGAAAATTGCCATCATTGAAGGGGACTTTCAAATAAATAGATGCCCCACCCAAAGGAGAGGGGTTAGACTGGCCTACTCTTAAAGCCACCTTCAAAGTTCGCATTTGAGCTTGCCCAGGCAACGAAACCAACCCGAGCGCTAAAACCAACCACAACGCTATGTAAAATTGTTTATACACCAACAATGAAGTTACACACAAAGCGAGCAAAAAGGCAAGTTTTTGATGGATTTGTATAGTTCTCTTTCAGTCAAGTAATTGGCCATCATCGAATTTGGGTAGTGTATAGTCGGTAAGTGTCAAATGAAACTAAGCGGTGGTGAGGTGCTTTGGTTCAAGATTGTCTGGAACTCTGATACCATTGCAGACTGATTTGGCACGACATCATGATTTCTGTCAGATAAACGTGATTTTGTTTAAATTTTTATAGTCACAGGTTCACCCAACTCACTGCCCCCCTCAAAAGCCATTACTCGTTATTCAACCTTTGACCTCTATTCTGATAGGAGCACTTTGATACCTATGGCAAAATTACAACAATTTAATATTGTTGATAATCAGCAGGTTGTAAAATGTTAGAAAGATTTTTGAGAAAAAACTTCCATTGAAATGCCCGTTTGGTATATACAATAATATCTAGGTGTTAAAGTATACAACTTTAATTAAAACAACATCCTCATTACACTTATCAATACAAAAACAAATAATTACCCCCAAGAGCAAAAAGAGCAAAA
>CALDJV010000082.1 GCA_937899305.1 uncultured Cytophagaceae bacterium | reverse complement strand
CAAACTTCACAAGCAAAGCGATCTATCGATGAAGTGGCTACTCCTTTGTTTGCAGTCACTGGCTATAGTCGAGAGGTCTCTAATATTAGCCAAGATAGCTTGAGTAGCTTGTATTGCGCAGGAAAAGTGTATGTGTTGACCTCGGCCAAAGCCAAAGCCGATCGTTTTTTTAAATGTAGTAATGGTAAGACATTACCCAACCTAAAAGCCTTTGCCCAATTGGCCAAAAATGCATTGATGGTCACCGACCTGGACCACCTCATTGCTCAATACAAGGCCCTCAAAGTCAATGGTGTTTCCTTTTTTGAAGCCCCTAAAAAATACGCGCTCATTGATCAACTTGAAGGAGCTACCCCGTTTGACTACGCCCAAAAAGTCACCAAATTTACCTTGACTGGAGTAACCGCCATTACCCGCAATACAGGCCTGGCCGCTGATGCCAAAGGGCCTGATTTTTTGATAGAAAAGGTCAAAAGCCATTTTCAAAATTCTGATTTGGTACACATTAGCAATGAGGTGAGCTTTGACCCCAAGTGTGTGTATATCAAATACGACCCTCGCTATAAGTTTTGCACCAAAGAACGTGATTTCAAAACCTTGCTGGATCTCAATACTGACATTGTAGAACTCACCGGAAACCACAACAAAGACTTTGGTGCTACGCCTTATAAACTCACTTATGATTGGTACAAAAAAAATGGGATGAAAACCTTTGGAGGTGGGTTAAACGAACAACAGGCCAATACGCCACTCATCATTGACCTGAAGGATGGTAAAAAAATGGCCTTCATTGGTTACAATCAAACTTGCCCAATCGGAGAATGTGCTCAGGGTACTACCAAGTCGGGAGCCAATCGTTACAATCGGGAGAAAGCCCGCAAGTTATTGCAGGACTTGAAAAAAAACAAAAAAATAGATTTGGTGTTCGCCTCAGTTCAGTTTACCGAAGTAGACTCTTACAAACCCCACGGCAAGCAAATCAAGATCAGTTATGACTTGCTTAACTTTGGCGCCGATGTAGTGTATGGTTCGCAGGCTCATCAGGTACAAGAAATTGAGTTTTATAAAGGCAAGCCCTTGTTTCACGGTTTGGGTAATTTCTTGTTTGACCAAATCCACCGGGTAGGGGTACGTCGAGGATACTTTTTGCATCATTACATCTACGATGGTAAAGTGGTACAGTCGGTGCCCGTCTATACTTGGATCTCCAACGAGCGTCGTCCAGTGATTGCCACCAAAGCCCAAGCCGATGCCATTAAGAAACTGATTTTCCCTGATCGTTTGATTTATAAGTGGTAAAATATCTACCTCCTTTTCGCGACTGGGTCAATATTGTCAATGGCCGTAAGACCAAAAGTATCGAGGTTGAGGGCGCATAATTTCCCGGTTTGGGTCACATCCAATCGTCGGTGCTTTTTGATATATACACAACCATTGTCCAAGGGAATGACCGGGTGGCGCTCATTGATGCGTTCTACAATATCACCCAAGTAAGTCACCTCATGACCGTGTACAATGGTTTTCCCTTGAATCATTCCTCTATCTGGAGGAATGCCCTTGGGTCCCCGTAGGTGCAACATTGCTCCATAGTTTTGAAAAGGGTCGTTTTTACTGAAATCAAATCCGGCATGTACCAAATAGTAGTCCTCAAGCTCGATGTAATAAGGCAATGCCTTCATAAACTCCAGGTACTTGGGCTTGATTTGAGCATCTTCGGTGAGCAAGTCAGGGGATTTATTGATTCGGGCCACAAACGCCCGAAACATTCTTGTATCGTATTCTTGCCAAGCCTGCATCATGTTTTCTTCGTGATTGCCCCGAATACAAAACACCTGATAACCAGTGGCTTGCAACTCCATGATATGGTTTAACACTCCACTACTATTGGGTCCTTTGTCGATGTAGTCACCCAACAAGTACAAATGATCATTTTTGGTAATTTGGAGGGTGTCTTCCACCATTTTACGAAAAGTTTTGCTACATCCGTGAATGTCACTTACCACAAACCTTCGCCCCTCTTTGGGTTTGTCTATTTTTTGAAATAAGGCCATTGATGATTTTTTTATTGTCCCGCTTCGCTGATTGTTGAATGGTTACATTGCTCTATTGTTCCGCTTCGCTCATTGTTGCATTGTTCAATGGTTGCGCAAAGCGATGATTATACTTTCATTTTCGCAAATATGATAATGGTTATATTGCGTCGCCTTGCGTTACTGTGGACTATGGACTATCGACCGTGGACTAAAAAAACTACTGACTACGAACTAAAAAACGGTGGACTATGGACCGTGGACTTTAAAACTAAAAAAAATAATCAATGTTCTTCTGGCTGTACAGCACCCAATCGTCTAAATTCAAGGCGCACAACTGGCCCAATGAGGCATCATCATTTTTATAACAACCATTGTCCAGTGGTACTACTTTGGCTTTACGGTTTACCGCATCTTTTATGGCATCGAGCGGTGTTTTTTGGTGTCCAATTACAATGGTTTTATGATTTGCTTGATCTGCAATGTAGCGCTTTTCGTTAAAAAACATCGTCCACAACATGGCGTAGGTATGCTCAAAAGGGTTTGGCTTTTTTAAATTAAAGCCTGCATGTACCAAATAAAAATCCCCCGATTCGTAATAATGAGGTAATTGATTCATCCATTGTTCAAATCGTGGAATCAAACAATTTTGGGCAGCATCTACCATAGATGGGTCCCGTACCAATTGCCTAAAGTCTTTCTCCTGTTTTTCTTGTGCTTCTTCTTTTTGAAAACGAGTCCAAGCATCAAGCAACATCTGCTCATGATTGCCTCGAAGTGGATATACTTGATACCCCGTATTTTGCAGTTCCATGATAAAATCAACCACTCCTGCTCCCGAAGGTCCCCGATCGATGTAGTCTCCTAAGAAGAAAAGTTGGTCTTGGACATCCAAACGGATATGCTCCCAAACCAACTTTTTTAAAGTTTTCAAGCAACCATGAACATCACTGATTGCCCATCTGCGCCCATTAGCAGGCAAGTCTATTTTTTGGAATAATGCCATGTAGATGTTTTATACTTCTTCTACGAGCACCTCTCTATCCAGGTTTTTTTGCCGGATGAGTTCCCAACTATCCAAATTAAGGGCACACAAATGACCATAATCATCCAGGTTGTATTTATAGCACCCATTGTCTAGAGGAACCACAGGCGCCTTTTTTTGTATGGCCTTTTCTATTTCCTGAATGGGCGTCGTTTTGTGTCCATAAATCACCCTTTTATGCTTGATTTTATGTGGGTTATAATTTTTGGCAAAATCACTGATCCACAACATCGCATTCCAATCATCTAGCGGATCGGCCAGGGTAAAATCAAATCCAGCATGCACCAAAAAACAATCATCTAATTCATAGTAATAGGGCAAGTTTTCCAGAAAATGCAAATACTTGGGGTAGATTTGACGCTTTGCATCTTTGAGCCCTCTTCCTCGTTGAATACTAGGCAAACGCATTTCCTCGTCGGAATAGTTTTTGGCCTTTTCGTGAGAATCCAACAGCATTTGTTCATGATTGCCCCGCAATGGATATACTTGATAATCATCTTCTTGCAGTTCCATGATGTAATCGATGACCCCTTTGCTATTGGGCCCTCTATTGAGGTAGTCACCCAACAAAAATAGTTGGTCATCTAATTGAAGCCTGATTTTTTCTTCTACTAAATGTTGTAAAGTTTTGGGGTGTCCGTGTATATCCGATATCACCCATCTTTGTCCTTGCATCAGTTTTTCTAATTTCATTCCTTTCATATCTTGCTCTCTTCAGCATCCAAATTTTCTATTACTAACAACTCATAGGTATCTAAGTTCAATGCACATAAGTTTCCGTAATAAGGGTTGTAAATAGGTTGTAGACTTTTATAACAACCATTATCCAGCGGAATGGCTGCGCTACGATCCTTGACCGCTTCTCTGATTTCATCTATCATGGTGACTACATGCCCGTGTAAAATGCGCTTCTTGTGAGGCATTTGGGCATCATCTGGTACAAAGGAGCGCACCCACAGCATTTGTTCAAAATCTTGCAACCCATTGGGCACTCCAAATTCAAAATCAAAACCTGCATGTACCAAATAATAATCATTCAGTTCATAATAGTAAGGTAAGTTATCTAAAAAAACCGCAAACCTTGGTGCCAATTGACCTTTTGTATCTACCAAAGCGGCATCAAACACCCAATCAACGAACCTTTCGTGGGCCTTGTTATGCTTCAGGCTTTGGAAATCTTGCCAAGACTCCAGTAGCATGGCTTCATGGTTCCCTCTTAGCGGAAAAACCTGATAACCTTGACTTTGAAGCGCTATGATAAAGTCCAATACTCCAGCACTATGTGGACCGCGATTGATATAGTCACCTAGTAAGAAAAGCTGATCTTGTTGAGTTAAGTTAATTGCCTCCCATACCATTTTTTGCAGGGTCTGTAAACATCCATGAATGTCGCCGATGGCGAACCGTCTTTTAGGTTGGGTAGTTGAGTGGGTTGGTTGAACAGTAATGGTTTTATTAGGGAAATAAGCTTTGATCATTCATCGATAATACAATATTTGATGATCTAAAGTTAGCACATAAAATATAAAAACTCCAAAATCCAAACCTATTTAAGTAAAAATAAGGTCTAATTACCACGTTATTCCTTAAAAAAACACAAAT
>CALDJV010000081.1 GCA_937899305.1 uncultured Cytophagaceae bacterium | reverse complement strand
TCCAGCAGTTCAGGTAGTAGAGAAAAACAGACAGTTATTGCGAACGTGTTACTTAACACTTTGTGGTTGGTGATGCCAGCGTGGCCAACCGCAAACATTAAATTGAACGAAATGAAGTGGAACACGGCCTATCATATTTATGAAGCAGGAGCTCTGCTGGTCATTGTTTTGAGTTGGTGGCTATGGGCAACTGACCAAATGGTTGATCAGGAGGTACATTGGCAATCTTTCGATGGAGTGATGGAACGAAGCCTGACCAAGGGTCAGGTGGCCTCCCAAAAAGCAGTGAAGAATCTAAAGGTAGGTGTACGAAAAAATGGCAACTCTCGTGAAGGTCTGGCGCGTATTGAACGCGCCCTGTTGTTGCAAAAGCGCACTCAAAAAATCATTGCAATGCTAGATAAGGCCAAAAAACGACTGAATACAATGCCTTCGGGTGCTTACCGTAAAGTAAGCAATTGGCTCATAGCTCAAGGCGAAGCCCATCACATCAAAAAGAAACTAGACCAACATGTAAATTGGCTTAACTGGGAGCACCGAGACTTGGTAGAGCCCTTTGAAAAGTTTGCCAAGGGCAATCCAGCTGGTAATCAAGACTTTGCTCATTACTATTTTGAGTACGCGTCTCCTGCCGAAGCCAGTCTTATTTTAAGTTTTAAACAAGTCATCATAAGACGTTATGAAGCCCAATTGCTGAAAAAATTGGGGGCAGGTGATTTGTCTTCTTGTTGCGTTGATCACCGGATAGAAGCTGGGGTCTGGGCTCCAACCGACATCATTCAAGTAGGCGATACCTATGCCGCTGACCTGTTCATTAGTAGTTGGATTCACCTACCTTACTTGAGAATGCAACTCAATCAAACCCCATTGACAGTAGCAGATGGACAGGGGCGAGTAGCATTTCAAACGCAGGGAGTGGGCAGGCAATTTTGGGACGCTAAAATTATCTGGAGGCTTACAGGTAGGGATACCACCGTAATCCAACGAGTACCATTGGAAGTATTACCAAAATAAGTGATGATTATGAAAATGAAACAAAACACAATTTATCATATCTACGAGGGGATGGCCCTGTTGGTGACTGGCCTTTGTTGGTGGTTTTTTTTGAATCCGTCCCCTCAGGTAGTTGCTCACCATTGGCAATCGTTGAGCCATACCTTAGAGGCCATTAATTTGAATGCTCAGACTGCTTCAGAAGAGCAAATCTTTAATTTACGGGAAGATATACGGAGAAGCGGAGATCCTCCGTATGGACTGGCTATTGTCAAAAGGACCCAATTGTTGATGCAAAAAACCAATCAGTTGGTGGTCAAGCTCGAGGAGGCTAAAGGTTTTTTACAACAACTAGACCCCGAAGAACGCATTACAACCCAACGTTTTATGATTCGTTCGGGGCTGGCTTACCAACTCAAAGGTGAATTGGATGGGTATACCCAATGGCTCCAAAGCGCATTTGAGGACTTGAAATTGCCTCAGTTTGCTCCACTGGCGGAAGGCAACCAGGAGAACCCGCTTTACTATGCATCGGAGCCTGACAAAGATTTTGCCCACAACTACTTTGAGTCTACTTCGGCCAGCGAGGCCATTACCCTCATCAACCAAAAACAGGCTGAGGTAAGGGATTATAGAATGATGGTTTTCCGAAGGTTTTGGGATGACAGCGGGATTTCTATTTGTGGTGGTCACGGTGGAGTAGAAGTCCAAATAAGAGAGTTGGGTGGGGCGATTCCGGTAGGAGAAGAATACACGGCCGATTTATTCATTGGACGTCCATTTTATGAAGCATACCCCAAAATAACTTTCAATGGCCTCCCACTCGTCGTGAGTAATAATATGGCTGAGGTAAATTTTCTGGCTCAGAAAGTAGGAAAGCAGTTTTGGGAGAGTAAAGTCACTTATAGGCACAAGGGGCGGCGTCATACGATGACCCGTAAAGTCCCTTTTGAGGTTTTACCTCGAGAGTAGCAATTTCCAGAGTCATAATGTTTTTTACTCCACTGCGGCCAAGCCAAGGAGTATCATTTTTTAGACAATATTCTTAAACACTTTGAATTATAACACTGAACCAATACAATGGAAAATACCCAGGAATACCTACACCAGAAATGGTATAAAAGGCGACCTAAAAAACAAATCAGTAGATGGATCCGATTCGCCATTGTAACCACCGTGATGATTGCGTCGGTAAGTACCTTGTACTATACTCGTTTTCGTCCTTCTTCAGCTTTAGTTGATAAATTGGTGCTGGTCAATGAAACCATAGCGCGCTCGGTAGGAAACTTAAAACGCACGAGTGATGATTTGCTTGAGGAAATAAAGTCCTCGGTGAGAAGGCACGGCAATACTAAAGAAGATGTGAAAGTGCTCAAACGTGCAGAACACCTCAAAGAACGTACTGCCAATCTGGTAGGCGATATTGAAAAATATAAAAAAATGTTGATTACTCGGGCGGGAGGTGGCTTTGATAATAATACCCAAACCGTAAAACGCCCCAAAGACCAGTTTTATACTTATCGGGAGATGATCGGGTGGCCAGGGAGTAAACCAGGATTGGCTTACCAATTAGAAAAACAACTCGATGCTTACAGCCACTGGTTGAACACCGAGTACAATGACTTACTCAAAGACCAACTTGTGCTACTTACCAAAGTAGGAGGAGTCCAAGACCCTAAAGATTTTGTTCGCCATAATTTTCGCCACAAACCCATTGTATTGGCACTGGCCAAGCTGACCCAAATACAACACCGAGTGTTAGAAGATGAAAGCAAGGTTTTGAACAAGCTAAAAGCGGTCGTTCCACGAAACGAGGAGATCAAGTTTGATAAAATACATATTGGAGTATCGGCACAACAAAGCGTATTGCGTTCTGGGGACACTTACCGCGCTAACATAGGTTTGACTGCTTATCCGAGTAAACTCAAGACCAAGATGACAGTAAACGGAACACCTATCAAAGTAGACAAAGGCATTGGCAAGGTAAAATTCAAAACGACTTACCCCTTGGGGCAAAAAACCTGGAAAGGAACCATTACCTTCAAAAACCGAGGGCGAGATACCACCTTTAAGATAGAAAAAATATACATGGTAGTACCTCGGATGAAATAGTAGTTTTTAGTATATATAACACCTTTCTGAAAGCGGTCTTTCTGTTGGAATGACTGCTTTTTTTAGTGATAAAACTTTCTGAGGGTTTTTGTCTTAACTCCACCTCAAACCCATTGTTTAGCAACCTAATTGTGGTAAATTGTACATTATAAAAATATCATGAATTGTTGATGGTATCAGAATAAAACAGTTTGTAAACAATGGAAGAAAATACAACCTTCGATAAAAAATTTGTAGATGGTGCGGTAGATCACGTAAACGATGATCACCGAGATGCCATGACTGACATCGTAAAGGGAATTTGTCAGGCCAGTTGGGCCGTAGATGCCGAATTAATTCACTTTGATAAAGCAAAAATGCAGGTAAAAGGGTTTGGTGCTAACCAAGAAGCTGAAACGTTTGAAATCCCCTTTGATGAATCATTGGAAAAACCGAATCAATTTCGTCCCAAACTCATTGAAATACTTCAGCAGGCCAGAGCAACTTTGAAAAATGCGTCGTCGTAACATTTGAGTTAATTTGAAAACATAGAGATATTAGGACTTACAGCTTAATGCCTACCCATAGCATATCGTCGCGTTGGGTTGTTCCAATCATGTATTTTTCCAGCGTTTGTTCAATCTCTTCTTTCTGTTCTTCAAGCGGTAACAAGCTCACTTTAGCTAACAAGGCGATCAGGCGATGCTTGCTAAAACTTTTTCTTTCGCGATTGTTTTGATCTTTTAAGCCATCAGATCCAGCATAAATTAAACTTCCTTTGGGTAAAGTAATCGTTTGATTACTAAAACTATCAATGCTTGAGGTGAATCCTCCTACCGACTTTCGGTCCCCTTTGAGTTCGTGTATTTGGGTTTCCTGAGCCCTGATATAAAATAAAGGATTTTTGGCCCCAGCATAAACTAGTTTGGTAGCTTCGGAGGTGAAACTTGATACACTGAAAACGATGGCATCCATACCTACACGGTGGTTGAGTGAGTCGGAGTCCTGTAATACTTTATTAAACAATTCGTGTAAACGATTCAGAATAGTTTTAGGATCTGTAATGTTATCTTTATATATAATACTGTCCAATATATTAATTCCAATCAAACTCATAAAGGCACCAGGGACTCCATGACCAGTACAATCAGCTACCACTGTAATTACTTGATCTTCAATTTGCTTTACCCAATAAAAATCGCCCGATACAATATCTTTAGGGCGATAAATCACAAAGTGATCTTGAAAAGCTAATTGCATATTTTTTTGAGAAGGTAACAATGCTTTTTGAATGGTCTGGGCTACTTTGATGCTGCTTTCAATACGAGTTTTTTGTTTGTTTAAGCTATGGTTTTGTTGCCCAATATAATCTCGTTGAGAAACGATTTCTTCATGGTTTTGATGAAGCTCCGCATTCAATTGAACCAAGTTATTCTTTTGTTTAGTGAGTTGTTCGTTCAGTTTTTTTTGAATCTGGCGACTTCTAAAAGCAAAAATGCTAATGGTGAGTGTCGTGAACAATACTCCCAGAGCGCTTAGTAAATAGAATTGTTGTTTTTGTAGTTTTTTATCATTTTCTATCTTTATTT
>CALDJV010000080.1 GCA_937899305.1 uncultured Cytophagaceae bacterium | reverse complement strand
ACACATCTCCATCAATCATTCTACAGCTCATTTCCTTCGTTATTCGACATTCGATGATCGATATTCAAAATTCATTTTTGTCGTAGCAGTTCTCAACTTAATGACATTGTACTGTAAGGAGACCAAATGAAATCCACATTTTGTGTAATTTTATACCCGGAAATAATTTATTCTTTTTACTTCATTTTTATTATTTTGTAAGATCTAACAGTTTTTTATAGGGGAAAGTATCTATATTCTACTTCTTAATGTATAGCAATGCCAAAGCAAATCCCAAAAAAGAAAAATATAAACCCTTAAATCAAATTTACCTTGAAAATCGCAACGACAAAAATATATTTATGGATGACGTGTTCATTTCTGATGATGCTCGTCATTTTACCTGCTCGCGCCCAGTTTCAAGTACAAGGGCGCTATGAAACTCCTATTACCAGAGACTTGGTACAAGAAAAGTTTCAGGTGATTTCACTCAAACAAAAAGGGTTATGCTTTTTAGCCAAAACAGAAAAATGGAGCTCCCCCCAGGTAAGCTGGCAAATAACTCGTTTGGATACTACATTCAAAGAGGTCTGGCAGACAAATTATCAATTACCCCTTCTTTACGAGCCCATAGATGTCTATTATGACAAACAACGATACATCTATTTTTTGTTGACTCGTTACGAAAAAAAATTATTTAGAATCCTGAAAATGGACATTACCAATGGTAAGATTGAAAAATACGATGGTAAACTACCTCTGAGGGCCTCTATTACCAAGCTACGGGCTACCCAAAACCACGCATTTCTCATTGGTTCTTTCCAGTACAATATTACTGCTCTAAGATACAATATGCTAGATGGTACTACGAAGGTTGTACCTTCTATTTACAGCAAGAAATTCAATCAGGTTGATGTTTTTACTAAAGAAAATATCAATACAGGCTTTTTTCTTATGGCCAATGATCGACTTTGTGAGTTCAAAGCAAGTGCCTATTCCAACATTGTAGGCGTACAAGCCAGCCGTACCTTAGAGTTTCCCAAAAGGTACAATTTTCATTCTGCTACCCTATACCCTTTGAATGCTACTGAAAGCCTCGTCTTAGGCACTTATAGCCGGAAATGTACCGCTTACCCTCAAGGCATTGCTTCTGTGGTCATTAAAAATGGGCAACAGAGTAAAATCAGGCTCAACAAGTTCATTGATTACCGCAACTATTTCAACTATCACTCCCCCAAAAAGGTAAAACGCATTCGAGAAAAAATTCTTAAAAAAGCGGCCAAAGGCAAAGATTATATATTGGGGTCTAAAATGGCTCTGAGTGATGCCATAGAAATGGAAAATAGCGATAATATCCTGGTTGTTGCCGAACGGTATTGGTTTCGCAACAAAAACGCAGCAAACACAGGCTCTATCGGAGGACCACTCCGCCCACTCTCTCAATATAACAGTACCTATCAATTTAACTCTGCCTCGGTGAGTGCTTTTAACCGAAAAGGGATCAAACAATGGGACAATACCATTAAAATGAAACATGGGGTTACCTCAAATGAAATGAAAACCCAAGTAAGAGTAGGATTTCAAGGCGATTCGGTGATACTTGCTTACATGCGTCAGCGCCGAGAAGGAATCACTCCTACTCTCTGTACCAAGTTTATTTACAAGCACAAAACACTCAAAAAAGAAACCGAAGAAGAAGTGACAAACCTGGATGTAAATGACAAGATTTATTCCTCAAACGAACAACACTTTGTACATTGGTATGGAGATGTGTTTATACTTTGGGGAGAACAAACCGTAGTCAACCGCTTTGCTGCTGACCACCGTACCCGGAGAGAGGTGGCGTTTATCAACAAGTTGCGTTTTGACCGATATAAAATCACCGAAAAGGAAAAGAAAAGAATGGCCAGAAAAAAAAAGGAGAGCGCCGACAATAAAGAAAGAGACGAAAAGAAAAAGTAGGCTGAAGTAACGCCTGGCTTGATTTTGTATTTATTTATAAAAAAATCAGAAAAAAAAACCGCTGAGGTTTGCAGATTTAAAAAACAACCGTACCTTTGTAGCCACAAAAACAAAGCGATATTCTTCACAAGATAAGCGAAAGTAGCTCAGCTGGTAGAGCATCACCTTGCCAAGGTGGAGGTCGCGAGTTCGAATCTCGTCTTTCGCTCCAAGTTTTACCCCGCAACCCGGGGTAAAATTTTTTCTGCCGGGATGGTGGAATTGGTAGACACGCAAGACTTAAAATCTTGTGGCCCTTGGGCCGTGCGGGTTCAAGTCCCGCTCCTGGTACAAAAAGC
>CALDJV010000079.1 GCA_937899305.1 uncultured Cytophagaceae bacterium | reverse complement strand
GATTTTTTGGGCAATATGCCTCTTAATCAAAATGCTTGCCGCTCACTAATGATCTCAAACAATTGATTACATCGTTTTTGTGAAAAGAGCTGTTTTACTATTATGAAAAAGTTACTCACTTCTACCTATTTATTCAGCACCTTGCTTTTGTGTACGGTAGTGTTGCATAGTTGTAATCAAAAAACCGAAAACCCACAAACTGAAGGTCCTAAAGTCATTTTTAAGTTTCAGTTTGACCCTACTCAAGAACGATTGGATAACTTCGGACAACCCGCTACTTTGCCCACGGGCAATGCCGGACAAAACCCGGTCTTTAATTTGATCGGGGCTCATTATTTTGAGCTCACTCCTACTGCTTTTACCCAATTGGGCAATGGACAGGTGTTGTACCAAGCGCCCGAAGTAACTACTGGAAGTACCAAAGCCATTGATTTTGAACAAAGCATTATCAAAGCAGAAAACGAAACTTACCTGGAGGTGCCTTTGAGTAATATTGCCGCAGGAAATTATGAATATTTGCGCGTATCGTTGGCTTATCAGAATTATAGCATCAAATTTAATTTTCAAGGTACCGAATTAGAAGGAACAGTCGCCTCGTTTTTAGGGTTCAATACCTACCTCAAATCATACACCATCAAAAACCAACAAGTAAATGTCAATGCCAACAAACTACAAGGATATTGGGGATTCGAGACTGCTTTTAACACCATTACCGGAGATGCCGCTCAAACTACCGTACCCAATCCCATTGCCGCTACTTCGCCCATTCCAGCGGGCTCTTGTGTGGTTACCGCCAAGTTTGATACTCCTTTGCAAGTCACGGGTAACGAAACTCAAGACATTGTCATTACCGTCCTACTTTCTACCAATCAAAGCTTCGAGTGGAAGGATACCAACGGCAATGGCCAATGGGACGTAGATCTCAACGAACAAGTAGTAGACATGGGGGTACGCGGAATGAAAGTGAAGGTAGAGTAAAGTACTAAAGTATAAGTTTGCCAGGCATCAATCATTTGCAAAGAAGTCTCAACTTTTCGACTTCTTTGCAAATGATTTAATGAATAACCCTACTAAAAGTACCATCAGGCCCAGGGCAAGCCCAAACCCAGTGAGCACCAATAGCCAGTACAATAGCGACGATGCCCAACTCCCTGGGTTGAAAACAACAACCAATGCCACAAGCAAGACTACTCCTAAAAAATGAGCACCTCCCAGCAACAAAACGCGCCATTCGATGGCCTTCGAGTTATTTTTTGATCGCCTTTTGAACCACCGTTCTAATCGTTTCATTCGCCTTTGTCGCCGTCTGATTTTACGAAGTTTTCGTCTTTCAGCTCTTTGCTGCCTTCGCCACTCTTTTTTTGTAAGATGCTGAAGTTGATTTGGCGGGGGAGCATCAGCAAAAACTGATAAAGATGTGACCCAAATAAAGCTCCCAATGATGGTAACCCAGAGAAAAATCCTTTGTAACATTTGATATCGTTTGATCTTAAAACTTGTTTAAATTTCCGTTTACCATGTCTTTTCCTAAGTATTTTAGATTTGGCCATATATGATCATAAAAGACCCAATTGATGAATTTCAAACCAGCATTTCATAGAATTACAAAAATATACCTATCAGAAATGTAAAAAAACCCAAAAGAAAATACACCGCCCCCAATAACATCACCGCAATGGAAAGCGACCCAAAAACCATTGCTCCAGTCACCACACTTAGTCCTGCTAAAATGCCAAAAACCAGTGCGGTTCCTAAAAAACGCCAAAAGTTGCACTCTGCGGCCAACCAAAAATCATCTCTGGTAGCACTAGTTGGAATCATTTTACAGTTGAATAAATTCCGAAAAAACCTACTCAGAAATCTTTGTCCTCGACGTGAATCCAAAAACCGTTTGACCCGTTTCATTCGCCTTTGTCGACGTCTGATTTTACGAAGTTTTCGTCTTTCAGCTCTTTGCTGCCTTCGCCACTCTTTTTTTGTAAGATGCTGAAGTTGGTTTGGAGGAGCGTCAGCTTGCGTTGTTGAAACAATGCTTAAAAACAGAAATAAGGTAAGCGATATTCGCGCTGTAAAATTATGATTCATGTGCCCATTGTTTGATCTTTGTAATTCATACGTTAGTTGTATTTATTAAGTCTCACCGTTATTGATCCAAACTTCAAATATTTATACCCTCCCTGTGGCCCCTCAACACTTGAGAAAAGTGGTGTCTGATCCACAACTCCACCTGACTTTCCGCATGTGTGTTTCTAAAAAACACTAATTAGCTAACACTTTGTT
>CALDJV010000078.1 GCA_937899305.1 uncultured Cytophagaceae bacterium | reverse complement strand
TGATTGTATCTAGATTACCATTGCGTATCGAATCCCAAAAATTGGTGTTATTTGAGGTCATAGTTTTAATTTATTCAGTGTATTACACTATACCGCTGCGCTTATTGCTCTATTGTTACATTGTTAAATGGCTACGCAAAGCGATAATGAATTGCTCTCGCTTTGCGTTACTATGGACTATGGACTGAAAACTAATTGTTCCGCTTTGCGCTACTGTGGACTATGGACTATCGACTGTGGACCAAAGACGAACCCTCAACTTGAAGTCAAAACGAAACTTTATTTTTCACGAATTACCAACTAAAAAAAGCATCATTTCTTCTGACAGACATAATATCGCCTTCCCTTATTGTATCCACCACTTTTGAGGTCTTCGTAGCCATCGTAGGTTTTCAATACCGTAAAACCAACCGTTTCCAGCGCCTCAATGATTTTAATGTGAGGATAGCAGTATTGGGCAATGTTGACATCTACTCGCTTCCAAGATTCGTACACCCCTTCGTTGGGAGGTGCGCCTGGAATAAATATATTGAATTGGATATCGGCCAATCGGGATGCTACATTATAGCGATAGTTATAGATAAATGCATAAGAAGAATCCTGAACCCCTTTTACATCCCCATTCAAAATGGTTTTGTAACGGCTTTCCAGATTGACATCAAATACAAAATAGCCTCCTTTTTTCACCGAAGCATATACTTTACGGGCCGCCATGACCAACTCTTTGTATTCCAAAATATGATTGAGGCCGTCGTTCATACATATGACTGCATCAAACTCGTTTTTCATGTCAAAGGTGCGGGCATCTTCCAGGATAAAAGGAACCCCCGGGGCATTTTGTTGGGCAAACTTGAGCATCCCATCCGATCCGTCCAATCCAGTAAGCTTATACCCTCGCTTTTTCAAGGCTTGGGTTACGTGTCCATTTCCACACATCAAGTCCAGTATCTTGGCTCCGGGCTTAAGTTTGGGAATTAAAATCTTGTTCAAGTTTTGCACCGCCACGTCGGCCAAGGGCTTAGACCAAAACTTATTGTAAAACCAGGCTATTGGAGTGTAGCCTTCATAACGCTGAATTTCTTCTGGATTTTCTTGAGCTTGACCTTTGAAAAATCCCATCAAAACAAAGACAATCGCCAATAAAGTGGTACGGGTATATTTTTTACTCATTAGGATTAGTTTTTTTAGGTTGAGGTAAATTTACAAATGATTTTGAATTGTAGCAGTAAGTTGCGTCTTTTTTAAGGTTTTTGTCCAAGATATTTAACTTTCACAAACACCAAATTATTGCTCATATGGTTGGCATTTCTTGCGTGTTTTTTGTAATTTTGACAGCTATTTTAGCAAGTAAAATTGGACTAGGCAGCTTACTCAATTCCTTAAAAAATTAATCATTATTTATGTCAGACTATTTGTTCCGAAATCATCAAAATAAGGCCAGAAAAACCAATACAACAACGATGAAAGAGGCGGTATATGATTTATTGAATACCTACCGCATCAAAAATAAGTATGATGAAGCACATATCGTCCAAGCCTGGGGTGACCTCATGGGAGAGGAAGTCGCCAAACGTACTGAAGACGTTTATATAAAAGATCACGCCATTTTTATCAGAGTTTCGTCTCCTCCCTTGCGTAATGAATTGTTAATGCAAAAAACTGACATTTTACGACGTCTCAACCAAAACTTAGGGAAAGAAAAACTGAAAGAAGTTATTTTTAGATAAAAAATCCACCAAATAACATTAAGCCTCAGCCTCTACTGGGGCTTTTTTGTTGCCAACCATCATCCTCTAACTGATCTTCCGGCAAACACATCCTTGCTTTTCTTGGTTGCTCTATTGAGCTTATATAAATTTGAGTTATCTAATTTTATTCTCAACAATTAATCTCTAAGTCTTATGTGGAAAGAAGAAGACAACAAACTGAAACGTACTTTTGAATTCAAGAATTTTGTGGAGGCATTTGGCTTTATGTCGAGTGTGGCTTTGATTGCCGAAAAAATGGACCACCACCCCAACTGGTCTAATGTATACAATAAGGTGGTGATTGAATTGACAACCCATGATGCCGATAACACCGTAACGGACAAAGATCGCACCTTGGCGGCTCAAATTGATGCCCTTGTGTAGATTGCGTTATGGTTGTATTGCTCTATTGTTGTGCAATGTACTGCATTCTAAACAGCGCGAAACAATAGAGCAATTTGATGATGTAGCCATCACGATGGGATCAACTAAATAGATCAGGGCTTTCTGGTTTGGGCTTTCGTACCGTGTTGGCCTTTGCTTTTGACACTTTTTGCACAGGGTGTTTGGTCACAATGTTTCCTTGCACTCCCCTCCCCTTCACATCTAGCTCGGCAAAATCATACGAAATTAGCTTGTTTTTGGCTTTGGAAGCCCGAGTAAGTCTTACCGACACTTCTTCGGTTTCTCCCTTGGGGTTTACACTAAAGTACAACAACTTAGAACGAGCCGCCCCTTTAGTTACATCGTATTCTTTATCACGAATGACCCCTTTGACCTGAAAACGCTTGGCCATAGCATTGCCCGAAACCCCATCCCGATAAATCGCATTGTATACCAAGTCTTTGTCTGATTTATCAAAAATGGCCACATGTATGATATTTTTACCAATAAATACTTTGGGAGCAATTTTTACTACCTTGTATTTACCATCCTCACAAAACGCAATGACCTCGTCAATATCAGAACAATCAATCACGTATTCGTCTTTTTTGAGTCCATAACCAATGAAACCATCCTCACGATTGACGTATAGCTTTTGGTTGTTGATGACCACCTGCTTGGCATTGATTTCCTCAAATTCTGTGATTTGAGTGCGTCGTTCTTTGTCTTTGCCGTATTTCTTCTTCAATTCCCGAAAATAGCGAATGGCATACTTGGTCAGACTCTTGAGATTGCGCTCCACTTCTTCCAATTCATCGGTCAGGCGCTTCATGGCCTCATCAGCTTTGAAAGAGTCAAATTTAGAAATTCGTTTAATTTTAATTTCGGTTAAACGAATGAGGTCATCGCGGGTAATTTCGCGGTAAAAATCCTTTTTGAAAGGTTCTAAACCGGCATCAATGGTCTCGAGTACCGCTTCCCAAGTTTCGCACTCCTCAATATCGCGGTAAATACGGTTTTCAATGAATATTTTTTCCAGCGAACTGTATAAAATCTTCTCCTGTAACTCTCCTTTGCGAATCAAGAGCTCTTGCTCGAGCAAGTCCTTAGTATTGAATGTATTGATCTTAAGCAGCTCCTCTACGGGAATAAACTGAGGCTTGCCATCCAAAATCACACAGGTATTGGGAGAGATGCTAATTTCACAGTTGGTAAAGGCATACAATGCATCAATGGCCAGCTCAGGTTCTACTCCTGGGGCAAGGTGAACCAAAATCTCAACATCTTTGGCGGTGTTGTCAATGATTTTCTTGATCTTGATTTTACTGGCATCATTGGCCTTTTTGATCGACTCAATCAAGTTTTCGGTAGTCACTCCATAGGGCACATTCTTAATGGCCAATATCTTTTTGCTTTGTTGCTCAATCTCTACCCGTACTCTTAGGCGTCCTCCCTTCATTCCATGTTTGTAGTTGCTTACATCCATGGAGCCACCCGTCGCAAAATCAGGATAAATGGTGACTTCATTGTTACGCAAAAGGTCTATGGAAGCATCGATGAGTTCGTTGAAGTTGTGCGGCATTACCTTGGTAGCCAACCCTACGGCAATTCCCTCTGCTCCTTGAGTCAACAGCAAAGGAAATTTAATTGGAAGGTTTACCGGTTCTTTTTTACGTCCATCGTAAGACAGTTGCCATTCGGTAGTTTGAGGGTTGAATACCACATCGAGGGCAAATTTTGACAACCGACCTTCAATATAACGAGGTGCTGCAGCACTGTCTCCAGTATTTACGTCCCCCCAGTTTCCTTGAGGATCAATCAGTAAATCTTTTTGCCCCATGTTTACCAGTGCATCACCAATAGAGGCATCACCGTGGGGGTGGTATTGCATGGCTTGCCCTATCACATTGGCTACTTTGTTGTAGCGGCCATCGTCCATTTCTTTCATAGCGTGCAAAATCCTGCGCTGTACTGGCTTTAACCCATCGTAACCTGAAGGTACTGCCCGCTCGAGGATTACATACGAAGCATAATCCAGAAACCAATCTTTGTAGACCTCCGAAATCGTAACTTTGTTTTCCTGATTGCTCATCTCTTTGATCTTGCTTTAGTTTAGCGCCAGGTCAATGCTCCAGAAAAAGAAACAAGGAGCGAATTTTTGTTGAGTTGACCCTCTGGGTAACAGACCAAAAACAACTTGTCATTTTAGCTTATTACTTAGAGGTGCATCCCTTGACACCCTCCCGGACCTATTCGCTAAAATGTACCTTTTGTTTTTTAGTTGTTACTAAGCTGTGAAATAAAATTGTGAGTTTGTTAAAATAATTGCCATTAAAATTAGCAATTGTTCATATTAATAGCAAAAATTGCTACAAAAATGGGGTAATTTAGCCACAAATGCAAATTAGCTTTTGATGTTTTTAGATTTCATTTACTCCTTATGCGTTTTACAAACCATCGGACAAAGCCCAGATTTGTCGTTTTTGGTGTCCCTAAAAAACGAGATAACAAAGTCGTATTTGTCTGTTATGGTGATTATTGCTATTATTAAATCTTTATAACCGACTTTCCGCACGTGTAATTTAAAAACT
>CALDJV010000077.1 GCA_937899305.1 uncultured Cytophagaceae bacterium | reverse complement strand
TTTTTGGGCAATATGCCTCTTAATCAAAATGCTTGCCGCTCACTAATGGTTTGATAATCGTTATGTTTTGCAGCCTCGGAGTACAGAGTCAACATGAGCAGGAGGTGTGGATGAAGGTAGAACTGCAGCACCAGAAAAACCAACCTTATGCACAGGTAGGCAATGAAATGTTGAAATTAATTATAGAAGGCATTCAAAATCAAGAGATTCAGCCTTACCAGTTTTCTTGGAAAGGGAATGTTGGCGAAAAAATGGATTTGAAGCGGTTTAATCAGGTAATCACAAATTCTGATACCCAAAAGACTTACCTTATGCCACAGCTTGCCTTGGTGTATTTGATAAAAACAACTGGTTCGGGTGAATCCTCTTTGATTCGTAAAGTATCTTTAGCGATCGTAAAAGGGGCTTCTTCCCGAGTTTCACTAGGACCTCTGTTTTATGCTGACCTTGAATTTTCTGAACTGAGTCGCTTCTTGGATGCGAAATTCAAAGAAAACCCGGTAAAATATGCTTGGATAAACCCCTTAGATAGCCAACAAAAAATGTCGTATGCGGCGGCTTTGCGAGCAGGTAAGTATTGGGGAACAATTGATAAAACTTTTCCAAGGTAGCACGAGGTGGGTATTTTCTTAAAATACAATCTATACTACCACTACGTCACCTGCTGCTATCCCTGCCAGTTGCATCGACTTGTTTGTCATCTCGAAAAAGTAGGTGGCTTGAGGGTGATCAAAAAAACTAAATACATTGAGAGGCGCACGGGCATACACAGCAGCTGGAGAGGCAAAACCACTGGTGTTGTGGTTGTAGTGATCGGTTAGCTCTTGAGGCTTGAGACCGATTTTATGAAGATTTTTGTCCAATTCACCATCCATAATTTCTAGTTTATTGCCTTACCTAATATGCTAGAAAACGTGGGAAGTGATGATATGTTTTGTTAAGAATGCATGTTTTATGGTTAGCAGGCAGGGGTTACTTTAGCAGTTGCAAATACGCTAATGACCTAATTGATCAATCTTGGCTTTCAATTGCTGATTTTCAACACATAATCGCTGATGATCATCCTGTAAGTCTTCAATCATGTTTTGCATGGCCATGTTCAATTCATTTTCATAGCCGATTTTCTCCTTTAGAAACTGATTTTCCAACTGCAATTGATAAATCAAAGATTCATAGTTGCTTTTCTGGAAATCAGCCGCAATGTGTTTGATGGGTTGGGGCATATGTACAGTCATTTTTGTTTTAATTAATATAACCGTTATGTTCAGTTGATATGTTTCAAGGTTTGACCGGAAATACGATACTATTCAAGCGGTAAACTTACATATGAAAGTTTGATTGTTTTTAAATAGCGACAAAATGCCATTTCAAACGTAGCAATGGCCCATCAAACTTGTTTTATTACCCAAACAAGCTCTCCCAAAAACCTTTGTTGGCTGATTCATCAGTGACCTGTACACCTTTTGCCTCTAATAAGTCAATAAAATCTTGCTGGTCTGCTTTCGATACTGGAAACTTATAAGTGATTGTACCCCGAGGATAAGTATTGATCACCAGTACCCGATAGGTTTCATTTTTGATTCTTCTTTTCTCTATGGTAATTGATTTGATATCTTCCCAATTGATGTGACGTTTTACTGAGAATACCCTTTTGCTAATCGTCAGGTATTATTCATGAATGTAAAAAGTATTGAGCCTCCATAGTTTATAGACAATAATTCCCAGGAAAGGAACCAACATGGTGGGGAGTGCTTCTCCTTGGTAGTGTTGATCTACAAATGTTGCAAAAAACATCATTAAAAAGAAGACAATAAATGTTATTTGGAAATAGTTGCCCGAGGATGGACTAAAAACAGGGTTGTTGACATCATCTGGTAATGGTATCATAATTTTGGTAGGTGTTGAGGTGTGTCGGAACGTTTTATGGGTAGTTACCAGAGGTTCATATTTTTTCCAAAAACTTTCCTGGTCATGACGGCTGAACTGTTCCCATAGTAGGTTGGCGTTTTGCTCAGAGGCGGTATGTGATAATGGTGTTTTCATGTTTTTATGGTTTGATCATTAGTGATATGAAGCGGAGTTGTTTGGCAAGGATAACTGAATTAGACTGGAGTGTAGTTATGAGTATCTGGTGGGATAATTTTACACTCAAAATTGACAAAATTGGCCTTGGCACGCAATAGTTTTAAAAAAGCATCATGAGTAGCTCCTCGTAAAGGATAATCATAAGTAAAACGCTTATTCTGGTGGTTTGTAATAGTCAAAGAGGCGAAGGCATCCCAACTTTTTCGATGTGCTTCGCGGGTAGCCTGAATGTTCACAAACTTAATGTCTTTCCAATAAAAGGTGGTAGGGCGTCGTAAAAACCGGGAAACGCATAATTTCTCAATGTGTACTTCAAACCTTTCGTAGCGCCTTGGTAAACGCAGGTGAATACTGTGATTGGAAGGAGGTAGGGGAGTGGTGGTCGCTTTTTCCTCAAGGTAATTTACTGGCGATGGTGGTATTTCTTGAGTAAAGGCTTCTTTGAGCAATGCATCATACTTTTGCCAGAAATTTTCGGAAAGCTGCTTGTCAAACCTTTTCCAAAGTTTGGTGGCTTGCCGCTCTATTTTAGAATGGGGTGGGCGTTTTTTCATTATTTTTTAAGTTTGATCTTTGTTATTTATACGAATAAACCAAAAGAAGGATGCCTGAGAACACAAACAAAAACTCTCGCCAAATTTGACGAGAGTCTTATATCATAAAAAAAAATCAGAAAACGATCCTTATCCAAACAAGGATTGAAGTTTCATGGCTACGCCCATATCGCCATCGATTTGCATTTGTCCACTCATCACTGCATTCATCGGGTTGAGCTGCCCTTGCATAAGGGCTTGGAAATTGGCAAATGATACATTCACCGTGCAGTCGGCATCACGATTGTCGGTAGAAACAGTATTGCTTTCCCCTGTACCATCAATGAACAATTGTTCGCCGCCAAAGTCAAACTTGACCGTATTGCCAATGGCCGATACTTTGCCCGCCTGGTGTTGAATTTTACTCAACAACGCATCCAATGAAGCAGGAGCCGCCGCTTGATTATTTTGCTCGTTTTTGCCGTTGCTGCTTTTTCCATTAGACGCTTGCGCCTTGGGTGGAGCATAGTCAGTTTGGGCCGACTTGTAGCCTACACTATCAATCACAATTTTGGCAATGATTTCTCGCATAATTTCGGAAGAACCACCCCCAATGGTGCCCACCCGTACATCGCGGTACATCCTGGCCAGCGGATACTCTTCCATAAAGCCATAACCACCAAAGAATTGCAAACATTTGGTGGCTACTTCTTCCGATTTTTCGGTAACGAGTAGCTTGGCCATCGAGCAAAGCTTGACATCGTATGTGCCATCGGCATACAATTGACAGCAATGGTAACTGAAGGCCTTTAGGGCTTCTACTTCGGAGGCCATTTGGGCAATGCGATGGCGCAACACCTGAAACTTGTTGATGGGGCGACCAAATGCTTGACGCTCTGACATATACTGAAGCGATACTTCAATGGCGTTTTCCATAGCCGTAATTGCGGCAGGTACCGCACATAAACGCTCTAGTTGCAAGCCATTCATCAGATAATAAAAGCCTTGTCCTTCTTGCCCTACCAAGTTTCCTGCGGGCACCTTTACATCGTCAAAACTGAGCTCGGCCGTATCGGAACAGTGCCAACCTAGTTTTTTCAATTTACGGGCCGATACGCCTTCACTGTTGCGATCAATGATGAGCAAACTTACTCCAGCTGATCCTGCATCGGGGTTGGTTTTGACTACAGTAACGATAAAATCACCGTATACCCCATTGGTAATGAAGGTTTTAGAACCATTGACGATGTAATAGTCGCCTTCACGCACGGCGCGGGTTTGAATGTTGGCCGCATCGGACCCAGCGCCAGGTTCGGAAATCCCAATGCAGCCGATCAAATCCCCCGAGATGACCCCTGGCAAATACTTTTGTTTGAGCTCTTCCGACCCATATTTCAAGATGTAGGGGGAAGACATGTATTGAGTTACTTGCTGGGTAATGGCAAATCCCCCAGAATTTAAACGACCGATTTCTTCGCTAAAAACCACATCATAAAAGAAATCCAGGTTAGATCCTCCGTATTTTTCAGGATACCCCAAACCCAGATACCCCTGTTCGCCCATTTTTTTCCAAATATCGCGTGGAGTACGACGATCTTCTTCCCATTGATCAATGTATGGGCGGGCTTCTTTATCTAAAAATGCTCGTAAACTTTCACGAAACATCTCATGTTCTTCGGTAAAACTTGCGTATTTCATAATTAAATTTTTTTACATTGAATTCTATTGTTCCGCTTCGCTCATTGTTGTATTGTTAAATGGTTGCGCAAAGCGATGAAAAATTTCTATTGTTTTGCT
>CALDJV010000076.1 GCA_937899305.1 uncultured Cytophagaceae bacterium | reverse complement strand
TAAGGAATGGTGAAGAAATAAATTGCTATTCTTGAGGTAGAGGTTTTGGTTTGAGATCCGGTAGTTCCTTACAGGATAAATTTTTGCGCTGATAGCAGCGCTATGGGCAATAAATATAACGAAATATCAAGCCGAAAAATCATCTCTAAGGATGTAAATTTATTCTTGAACAATTCCTAAAGTTTGCTTCCTAAAAATTATTCAAATTTTAAGTTGTTAAATTTCTCGCTAATTTTGTTTCTTGTGCCGCAGGCTTGTACAAGTCTGAAGCCTCAAAATGGAACCTTCAATGAATGAACTCGTCTTTATTGATGGATGACAAGGAAGTGAGGAGGTGAAGACGAATTTTGATTGAAAATAATTTAATAGACTATCAAGCCATCTAATACTAGGGATTTAGTGCCCAGAGCACGAGATTAGAAGAAGTGTGTAAAGTTTTCGTATAAGCAGTATCATAGTGTTTGTTTTGCTTATATAAATAGCATTGCTAATTTTGAATTGGCGTTATTTTTAGCAAACTTTGTAGAGGTTTTTCTGAAAACTAGAAGACCAAAACCCATAATTACACAGTTTAAAACTTTACACACTATGAAAGTTGGCCTGAAGCAAAGTAAGCAAAAGCAAAAAATGAGTAACTACACTGAAGACAACATCAAAACCCTCGATTGGCGGGAACACATTCGAAAACGCCCCGGTATGTACATCGGAAAGTTAGGGAATGGAGCAGCCCAAGACGACGGGATTTATGTATTGGTCAAAGAAATTTTGGATAACTCCATCGATGAACACATGATGGGGTTTGGAAAAAGAATAGAAATCAAATTAGAGGAGCGTCGAGTGACGATCCGAGATTACGGTCGGGGCATTCCTTTGGGAAAAGTAATTGACTGTGTATCCAAGATCAACACCGGAGGTAAATACGATTCCGATGCCTTCCAAAAATCGGTAGGTTTGAATGGGGTAGGTACCAAAGCAGTGAATGCATTGTCTACCTATTTCAAAGTGCAGGCTTTTCGGGAAGGTGAAACCAAAATGGCTGAGTTTAGCCGAGGGATTATCACCAACGATACCGAGATCACGACGACCAAAGAGCGCAATGGTACCCTTACTATTTTTGAACCCGACGAGGAAATCTTTGTAAACTACAAATACAATCCTGAGTTTTTAGAGGACTTGATCTGGAACTATGCTTTCTTGAATGCTGGGCTTAAGATCAAGTACAACGGCAAAGAATATTTCTCTAAAGACGGATTGTTGGATTTGCTCAGAATGAAAACCGCCAAAACCAACCTGCGGTATCCCATCATTCACTTGAAAGGCAACGACATTGAGGTAGCTTTGACCCACTCTAACCAATACGGAGAAGAGTATTACTCGTTTGTGAATGGTCAAAATACTACCCAGGGGGGGACCCACTTATCGGCTTTCCGGGAAGGAGTCGTAAAAGTAGCTCGAGAGTTTTTCAACAAAGATTTTGAGACTGCCGACGTAAGGGCCTCTATTGTGGCTTCGGTGAGTATTCGGGTACAAGAACCAGTGTTTGAATCGCAAACCAAAACCAAACTGGGGTCCCAGCAAATTGCACCCGGTGGGTTGAGCATTCGAGCCTTTGTCAACGATTTTATCAAAACCGAACTAGACAATTACCTGCACCGTTTTCCGGATGTAGCCAAGGCGATGGAAGCCCGCATTCTTCAATCAGAAAAGGAGCGCAAGGACATTTCGGTGATTAAAAAACTGGCCAACCAAAAAGCCAAAAAAGCCAACCTGCACAACAAAAAATTGCGTGATTGTCGGGTACACTTTACCGATCAGAAAAAAGACAACCGTCACGAAACCACCTTGTTCATTACGGAGGGAGACTCAGCGAGTGGTTCTTTGACCAAAGCCCGTGATGTACAAACCCAGGCGGTGTTTAGTTTGCGTGGAAAACCGCTGAACTGCTATAACCTGACCAAAAAGGTAGTATACGAAAACGAAGAGTTTAACCTGCTTCAGCACGCGCTGGACATAGAAGACGGCATCGAAAACGTACGCTACAACAAAATTGTAGTAGCCACCGATGCCGATGTAGACGGCATGCACATTCGTCTGTTACTGATGACCTTCTTTTTGCAGTTTTTCCCTGATTTGGTCAAGCAAGGCCACTTGTACATCCTGGAAACTCCGCTTTTCCGGGTGCGCAACAAAAAGAAAACAATTTACTGCTACAGCGAAAAAGAAAAGGCCAGAGCCATCAAACAACTGGGCGCCAAACCAGAAATTACCCGATTCAAAGGATTGGGAGAGATCTCTCCCGATGAGTTTGGGCAGTTTATTGGCAGCAGCATGCGAGCCGAACCCGTGATCCTCCGCCCTGATACTTCCATTGATGAAGTGCTGGCTTATTACATGGGTAAAAACACTTCTGATCGTCAGAAGTTTATCGTGAATAACCTTCGGGTAGAAAACGATGCAGTAGAGGAAGAAGAGGCATCAGTAGAGGCTTAATGATATATTTATGATACCCGATAAGTTTTCGAAACCTATCGGGTATCAATTTGCCTAAAATCCAGTTTTATCTAAGAAAATTTGGCGGTCTTTCATTTATGAGACCGCCTTTTTTTATTGCTGCTTTCCTTCGCCTCGGTTTGTGTCTCCACAAATCGCCTTGTCGTAGTACCTATAAATAATGTTTTCCAAAGTCTCGATCAGAAAATTTGGCGGCCTTTCACTTATGAGACCGCTTTTTTTATTGCTGCTTTCCCTTTGCAAACCCTGTTCCCGAACATTCAAGTGATGCGTGTTGTAGTGAACTAGTATTTGAATGATAGAATCTATAGTTAACATAAAAACTGTTATATAACAAGCTGATTCTCGAGCCACCAGCTACAGTTTGATATGCAGTCGTTGCATGCCCCTCAACGCTTCCTTGAAGTGGGGGACAGTGAGGCGATGGGTTCCTTGGGATTGAAAACCCAACTTTTCGTAAAACTTGATGGCTTCCTGATTGCTATCCAAAACATGCAAATACAAAATGGTTTGTTGGAGTGCCTGGGCTTTCTGTTTTAATCCTTGGACGGCAAAAGCGCCCAGCCCTCGGTTTTTGTAATGGGGTAAGATGTAGATTTTTTCAAGCTCACAACTACTTTCGCTGAACCAATCGTTGACTACATTGAATTTTACTTTTAGAAAACCCGCCGCTACCTCGTCCATCATCACAAAATAGTAAGCGAGGTTGGTTTCACTCAAATCGTTTTTGAGCCGTGAATGGCTAAATTGATTTTCTAAGTACAGATCCAAACCATTAGACGTCCAATGATCGCCAAAGTAATGACTGTAAGCCTCTTTGCATAGTTTCGATAGGTTGGGAATGTCTTGAAAGGTGGTTTTTTTTAGTTTCATTCCGGTATTATTTGGGTAATTGGCTTGAAAAAAGGTGTGATAAAATCATAACACAATTTGTGCCCTTTTCCTGATTCCTCTGGCTTATGTACGTACCCTCATATGCGTTAGCAATAGAATGACTAGATTTATGATTGAATTCGTTTAAAGCCCTCGACTCACAGATACTTCATTTTCCCACAAATTCTTCCCTTTCTTGTCATTCTGAACACAGTGAATGAATCTGAGTAGGTTTCATTACATTTCCGTGCAGTCACACGCGGACGCGTGCGCTGGCAATAGAATGACTAGATTTATGATTGAATTCAGTTAAAGACCTCGATCTACAAGTACTTCACTTTCTCACAAATTCTTCCCTTTCTTGTCATTCTGAACGCAGTGAATGAATCTGAGTGGTGATAACCAGGTATTTGGTTACATTTCCGTGCAGTCACACGCGGGGACGCGTGCGCTAGCGAAGGTATTTTGCGGATAAAAAATAAACCACTGATAATCAGGTGCTTGTGTTTTTGAAGTCGTCGGCCTCCGTTTGAAAAGTGAAATACTAATGGATAAAAACGATTGAGATTCGCTTTTTGCTGATAATCAGTGAGTTACAAAGTCGTCGGTCTCTAGGGGAAAATGCACTAATGGAGGCCGACGACTTTTTGCTGCATCCCAACAAGGTAAAAACTGCATTTAGGTGCCCTATTTTCGTTTTTTTTTGACTATTTTCACGGGTGTTAATTGGACCATGTTGGTATTGAAACATATAAGTAGTCTTTTTTAAATTAATTATAGTTTTGTGTTAATTGGACCATGTTGGTATTGAAACATATATACGGACTTATTAGGAGATTGTGAAAAGCCGTGTTAATTGGACCATGTTGGTATTGAAACTTAGCATATACTAAAAAGTCGTCGTCTTCTAAGAAGTGTTAATTGGACCATGTTGGTATTGAAACGCTTCAATACAAAAAATTGGATGTGGGAAAAAACAGTGTTAATTGGACCATGTTGGTATTGAAACCAGTCTATCACATCATTACAGATTGCGACAAGTTCGTGTTAATTGGACCATGTTGGTATTGAAACGTACTCGTAGCCCTTAGTTTATTGTTCTCCCTTACAGTGTTAATTGGACCATGTTGGTATTGAAACTATATTGAAGCAATAATTTAGCACGATATAGCCGTGTGTTAATTGGACCATGTTGGTATTGAAACCTAAGAAACTTGAAGGTAATTCGCACCCCCGACAGTGTTAATTGGACCATGTTGGTATTGAAACTTTTAGTGTTGTTTGTTAATAGGTGACCGTGTTTTGTGTTAATTGGACCATGTTGGTATTGAAACGGATCACTCGGT
>CALDJV010000075.1 GCA_937899305.1 uncultured Cytophagaceae bacterium | reverse complement strand
GGTAGCCGGAGATTCTAACCATACATTTAGCGATGCGGTCATCAAGTTTCTAAAAGAAGTACATCCACCCCAAGCATCAATCACCTGACGAACCGATCCATAAAATAAGTCTTGATTACAAGTAGACTATTTGGTTGGCTCGATTGCTTTTTGGGCCAGCTTGAACAGTTTTTTATCTTGATTGTACAGCTCGGGGTTTGCGGTAATCATCAGATAATGACGCTTGGGAGGATGTCCCTTTTTGAAAGTGCGTTGCCAAATCAGGTAAGGAGTTTCTAGTTCCATACGCTCCAACATTTGGTTGACCTTACCCAAATCGAGGTCGTTGTAATGCATATAGTTATTGCGCCAGCGGGTACCACCAAATGTGCTAAACTCCACCAACCCCTTTCCAGAAATGGTACTGGATTTGCCCTCGTAATCAGGTGAAATGGCAAAATCGATGTAATGGTAACCTGCGGGCCCCCAGACCTGTATTTGGGTCATTTTCTGCGTTTTGTTGGGGTAAACCATATGTGCCCGCCCTGTGGAATGGGAATAGTTGCTGAGGAAATAAAATACAAACCCTCCCATAAGGAGCAGCGTAATGGTGAGGTAAGCTTTTCTCATGATGTTACTTTTTTTTATGTTTTCTTTTCAGCTTCCTTTTGGCTTTTTTTGCAAACTTTCGCTCAATAAAAATGATAAAAGTTCTCTCGATGATTTTAGGGGCATCTGGCCCACCAGTTCGTTCTAGAGATCGCAACTTGATATTGTCTTTGAGGCTTTTTTCCAGTTTTTGAGTAATGATAAGGGGAAGCGGCCCACGAGCGCTTAACCACAAATCGTTGGTGTGTACTTTAATTGCTTTGATTGATTTTGTAGCTACTTCTATTTGTATGTGAATGGGAATCGAAGGATACTGTTGCATCAACAAAAACTCGTCAAGAGTGAAGTATTGATATCCTTTTTTCTTGAAAAATATACCAGGTGTATCCGAAAAGGTGACGCTATACCCATCTGTCTTATGTTTTGTAAATAAGAACGAATCTTCTATTTGGGCAAATCCACTAACATTTACAAAAAATAGTAATAAGTAGATCGTGAGTTTCATTATTGGCCTTTCATTTACCAGACATCATTTCACTTTCTCCTTTGCTTTCAAATCTTTGAGCTTTTGTTGCGCTTCGGTTACCACATTCCTATTAGGAGAACGTGCAATAATGGAATTGAGGGTGGCTTTGGCTTGGAAATATTCTTTGAGACCAATGTAATTATCCGCAATAAGCAGAAAGTTTTTACCTCTCAAATCATCATCCATCGGAAATTCCTTGTTCAAACGAAACAAAGCATCAAGTGATTCCTTGTACAAGCCCTGGTTGTACAATACATGACCATAAGAATACAAGGCAATGGCACCACTGCGATCTTTGGCACTTTCGCTTACTTTTTTAAATAGTGGTAAAGCCTTTGTGTAGTCATTTTGATCATAGTAGCTTTGCGCTACGTATAGCATCGCCTTATTTTTGGCCAGTTCCGAATTACTTTTGGTAATGATTTCGTTGGCAAAATAACGAGCCGAATCCAGTTTTTTGAGTTCATAATAAGTATTCATCAACCCTTCCCAAGCCTTGATCTGGTTACGAGAACTTTTGGTAATCGAGGCCAGTAGTTGATAAGCATTGATCGCCGGACGGTATTTTTCCTGAGCATACAACAAATCACCCACCCGTCGCATAGAGCGCTCCATATAAGTACTTTTTTGCTCTTCAACCACCAAAGTATGGTATTTCAGAGCATTGGGTTTGTCATTGATGCTCAAGTAAGCCTCCCCTAAATAATATTTGGCGTTGGGACTTCCACCTTCGGGGTATTTTTGGATGTATTCTTTAAACAATTGAATGGATTTTTTGTATTCACCATCAAAAAAAGCTTGTTCAGCTTTACGCAGATCAATCGTGAGCAAGGCTTGGCTATTGGGGTTTACTTTTTTGTAATCGTTCAATACTGCACTGAGTTCATTCATGCGTCCACTTTCGCTGAGCAATTCCTGCAAACTAAGCAATGCACTCGGAGCCGAGCTATGGGTAGGATGTTCTTTCAGAATGGTTTTATAATCCTTGATGGCTTCGTTTTTATTCTGAATGTTTTGATAAGCCAAAGCACGTTTGAGCAAAGCATCGGGTTTGAGCAAAGAACGGGGGCGTTCCTTCATCAAGTTTGAAAACTCCGCAATGGCCACTGAATTATTACCATTCTCAAGGTCAATGACTGCTTTTTCGTACAGTGCTTGGTCATAATAACGAGAACCAGCGTAATTTTTGGTAATCAAGTCAAAGTTTTGCTTGGCTTGAGCGTATTTACCTTGGGTAATCCAGATCATCCCTTGTTGGTAATAGGCATAATCTTGTTCAGGGTATTTCTGAGCAATGATTTCGTTATAATATCGCAGAGCAGTAGGATATTCTTTTTGAGCATAGTAGCAGTCGGCCAAGCGCACCACTGCATCACTATAAGGAATGCTTTCGGCTTCGGATGAAGTGCGCAATTGCCAGAAATTGACACATCTTCTAAAATAGGGCAAAGCCGTAGCGTAACTGCGTTGATTGTAATAAGCATACCCCAATCCATAACTTGCCAAAAGCGCGTATTTATCTTGGTTACCAAATGCTTTGATCACTTCCTGATAATAGGGAATACTTTCCCGAGGGGCTTGGTTCAAGGCATAGCTTTCTGCAATCCAATAACGTGTCACATAACTCAATTCAGGTAGTTTGACGTTTTGCAATGATTTTTTGAACATCTCGATGGCTTGATCGTAGGCCTCGGTATTGAAAAACTCCACCCCCTTGGCATAAGTGATTTGTTGGTAAGCCACTTGAATTTCGTCGTTGCGTCGAGGCAACTGCTCGATGTATACCATCGCTTTGTTATACTCTTTGGAGTGCATGTAAGCCTTGGTAAGCAATACCTCAGCATCTCGGCGCTGGTCGGCCTTAGGGTAGCTCTTGATGAACTCTTCCAGGGTAGTAATGCTTTCGGTATATTGGCCCAAATCATATTGCAACTTGCCTAATGTCCAAGTCGCCGAAGATTCCAGAGTGGCATCAAAGTGCATTTTACGCACTTGGTCAAACGAAGCCGCCGCAAATCGTTTGTTATTCATTTTGATATAACATATGCCCAAGTAATAGGCTGCCTTTTGTCCCATTTCGCTTTCCTGGCCGGCAATATTTTTAAAGTTTTCGGCCGCCAACTTGTAGTTTTGGAGCTTGTAATGCGTGAAAGCAATTTTATAGGCCACTTCGGGAGGTGGAGCCGTGCTCAATAACCCCAAATGGCGGTTAAAATAAGACATGGCTTTTTCAAACTGATTGCTGTAATAAGCCGATTCGGCCGCCAGTAAATACAACGTGGCAATTTCATCTACATTTTCATTTTGCTTAAACAAAGAATCGGTGTAAGAAATTACTTGGTTGTATTGCCCCTGAGCGTAATAATTGGTGGCAATCAAAATAGGTACTGCCTTTTGGTACTGAGGAGATTGAGCGGCAGCATTCAGGTCGGCAATGGATTGGTTGTACTGCTTTTGCTTGTAGCGAATGTAACCTGCGTAATAATTTGCCGGGTGACTGTATTCGTGATCCGAGTCTTTGATTTTATCAAAATACTCCAGCGCCTTGTCATATTTTCCCAACTCGAAATAAGCCTTTCCCAGGCGATATTCGAGTTTTACTTCACTATCACTGATCACCTTACGAGCTTGCTCATTGTTTACCTTTTCCAAGTATTCAATGGCATTCAGGTAATCCTTCTTCTCGTAATAGTGGTTACCCCAAGCATAATGAGCCTCTATTGTTTTGGGGTGTTGAGGGTATTTTTTTACAAATTCTTGATACCTGGCTTGAGCATCCGACTGTTCCAATACCAGTGCAATGTAAGCAAGGTAATACTCCGCATCGATGAGTTTTTCCTCATCCAGCGTATGGGTCTTGCTCTTTTGGATAAATACCTTGAAGTTTCGTTGAGCTGCCCCATAGTTTTTCTTTTGTATCAGCTCATTGCCCAACCTAAAATACTGTTCTAGAGATTTATAGTCTTGAGTATGCTGAGCCAAAAGTGGCGAAGAAACGCCTATAAAAAACCAAAAAATAAAAGTATATATGATGGTTAATGGGTGTCTTGTCATTTGATTGTAAGATTTAATTGCCTGCCTCTACTTGTCAAAATCAAAAAATTAAGCCTTGCGTAAATTGAATATTATCATCTTTTCGCCTGATCTGCAAGTAATTAATTAAAAAAGTATTGTTCTATTGTTTCGCCTTCGGCTTATTGTTAAATGGTTAAACATTGTTGCATTTTTTTATTGTTACATTGTTCCGCTGCGCTCATTGTTCAATTGTTGCGCGAAGCGATGATTATATTCTATTGTTCCGCCTTCGACTTATTGTTACAGCTCTCCTGACGAAGGAAGAACCGACGAGAGGGAGCTCTGCGAAGCTAATCTGTTTTTCATTTTTCACTCAATCAATTGTTCCGCCTTCGGCTTTGCTCAGGACTTTGGGTTGCGTAAGGCGACGTATCATTTTTCATTTTACGTTTTTCACTTTTCATTTAATTTCTACCAACTCCGAACTACTGACTACGAACTAAAAACCACTCAAGCCAATATCTTAAACACCAATTCCTGTAGTATCTGAGCATCAGACGGATTTCGAGCAGTAATACCCTTAGACTGCAAGTCAGCTTCTCGCAAATAATGTATAATGCGTACCACTTTGCCAAACGAATAATGCCGAAGCGCCATTTTATAATCTTTTACAAAGTAAGGATTTACCTTGAGTATTTTAGCCAAATTACCATCACTCTTGTCTTGAGTGCGATGCGCCACCAATAGTTTTGTAAAGTAAGTAAAAATCATGGCAATGGTCGGGATCAATGGCTGGCTTTTGGGGTTGGCTTCCCAATATTTCAGGATTTGCCTGGTTTTGAGCCAGTTTTTAGTACCCAACGCCTTTTGCAACTCAAAAATATTGTATGATTTACTAATGCCCACGTGTTCTTCAATCAAATGCTCATCCACGGGTTTGGTTGGGTCGCTCACATTGAGCAAGAGCTTGTCTATTTCGGTTTGGAGGCGCCCCAAATCGGCCCCAATAGACTCAGTCAGCATCGATACCGCTTTGAAGCTTGCCTGAAACCCTTTTTGTTTGAAATACCCCTCAATCCAGGGAGCCACTTGGTTTTCCCGGATCTTTTTGGACTCCACTACAATGGCCTGTTTGTCGAATAACTTGTAAATAGTGGTGTTTTTATTAAAACTCTTGTGTTTGTGGGCAAATACCAGCACCGTCGAGAGTTGAGGTTGTTTGATATAAGCCTCCAACACCTTTTTGCTATCGGCTTTGCTCCAGTCAGACAGTTGCTGGGCTTCTTTGATGATGACTACCTGGCGTTCTGCCATCATGGGGAAGCGTCGGGCGTTTTGTACAATGGTACCCAGGTTGGTATCCTTACCATACAAAATAATTTGGTTAAACCCTTTTTCGTGCTCTTGCAAAGCGTTTTTTTCTATGTAATCCGAAATTTGATCCAGATAGAAAGATTCATCTCCGTGTAAAAAATAAATTGGAGCAAATTTCTTGGCTTTCAGTTCCTTCAGTACGGCTTCTGGGGTTTGTGGCATTTTTCAAATAGTAGACAAAACTCGATAGGAGTTCAAGAAAATACAAACAGTTTTAGGGAGCAATCAGAAAATAAAGTATGCGAAGTTTAGGTAGATATTTTGGGTGGGTACGAGGCATTTTTTGAAGTAATAGCCAAAGCTATTGCTGAAAACCGAGGCTGCAGCTATGCTGCGCCGAGCTCTGCCAAAGGCTAAAAATAACAAAGTACCTGCGAAAAAGATCACCTAAGAATGCGTATGCTATTTCTTGTTTGTTCCCTTAAACTTTGAAATTAGTAAATTTTGAAATGGGACCTGAAATATTTCACACATTTATGTCTTTTGAAGACTTGGTTAATTAACTTTCGTTTTTCAGATCAAATCCTGGTTTCACTTATGAACACAACCCAAGCCACTACCATTGACGAGGTCATTACCATGCTGGAAGACATCATCAAGGTTTCCAAAGAAAAACAAGACCCATTGGGTTATTTTGCTGCCCTGTACCAAAAAGTAACCATCGCGGTCAAAGAAGGTATCAAGGCTGGACGCTTTGAGAACGGAGAGCGAATGGAAAAATTGGATGTGATCTTTGCCAATCGTTATTTATTGGCCTATCACGATTATCAAGCGGGCAAGCCAGTCACCAAATCCTGGTTGAAAGCCTTTGAGTTGTCCAAAAAATACTGGCCCATCGTATTGCAACACCTGCTCATTGGAATGAATGCCCACATCAATCTGGATTTGGGTATTGCTGCGGCTGAAGTTTCCAAAGGCAAAAATATTGAAGATTTAAAAAATGATTTTGACGAAATCAACCAAGTATTGGCTTCGTTGGTAGAAACCGTACAAGCCGAACTGTCCCAAATTTGGCGCCCATTGGGTTGGATTTTGAAACTCACCGGAAGGCTCGACAACTTGATTGTAGATTTTAGCATGGAACTGGCCCGAGATGGTGCCTGGCGTTTTGCCAAACAACTGGCAGAGGCCCCAGCGAAAGATTGGCCCAATATCATTACAGAACGAGACGAGGCCGTGGCCAAGGTAGGCAAGATTGTGACCAAGCCGGGTTTCTTATTGGGCTTTTTGCTGAAAATCGTGCGCCTGAGTGAAAGAGGAACTGTCGCTAAAAAAATTGAGATATTGCAGTGAAAGTTGAACTGATACTGGTCAAAATAACTCAGTGCTTATTTACTCGCCAACACGATATACTGGTAGGGTAACAACGCTGCATCAGTGCTGAAGTTGGTAAACCCAGCTTCAGTGAGTTCTTTTTTTACTTCTTCAGCGGTCAGGCGCATGCGCAAAGGGGGACCACTTGGAGTCTCTTCCTTTTTGAAATCTACCACCAACAATTTGCCTCCTGGCTTGAGACCCGCCCATACTTTTTTGAAGTAAGCCACCCGATCTTCTACATGATGATAAGTATTGACAATGAGGGCATAGTCTACTTCGTTTGCTTGCAAATTAGGGGAGTCATAGGGTACTTTACGGGTGACAATTTGGTTATCAGTTAAGTTTTTCTTTTCCTTCTGTTGTTTGATATAGTGCTGAAACTGCTCGTTGACATCAGCCGCAATTACCTGAGCTCCTTGGTCTACCAGTCTAAAACTAAAATAACCAGTGCCACTGCCAATATCCATTACCTTTTTATCTTGCAAATTCCCCAGTTTTTTGATCACTTCCGCTGGCTTTTGCCATTTGGCCCGGTCCTCCGACTCAAAGCTTTTTACCAAGTCTTCAAAACTACGTTTGTGCATGTGTTTGTTGGCTTGGTTATGGTCCTCGTGACGATGATGTGTATTGCTTGAAGATGGAGTAGAGTCCTTCATAATGGTTTGGCTAGAGTCATTGGTTTGATGGTCTTTTTGAGAAGTGTTGCACTGAGCAAAGCCTAATAATAAAATCAAAAGCAGTGGAGACAAGTTAAAATGCATATTCATTGGTGTATATCTATAATGGTAAAGCCAATTTAGGAGAATTGTTTGAAATAAGAAATTCTTCTAAACGATAGCCTGTCTTTTAGAGCAATATTAATAATGTTGTTGCCGCCGCTGTTGCTGTTGTTGTTCCAAGTTGAGGTCGCTTTTGGTACGCAAACGTACATCTTGAACCTTATCCTCTAGGTATTTCACAAACATTTTGTGGGTTTTTGGAGGAAGTTGGTATTTGTACTTGGTGAGTTTCTTTTGATGGGTTAAAATGCTGAATGACCTGGTGTCCCCGCTACTGCTATGACTGGTCAGGTCTTTCTCAATGATCACGGCTTGTATGTTGTCCCATTTTTCCCGCAAATAAAAAAATAACAGCGGCTTGTAGATATAAAGGTATTCATGGTCGGTTTTATACACATTGATCTGAAACGCAAACGCAATCAACCCTGCCGTCAGGGCCAGATACAAAGTGGCCAAAGAAGTAGCTCTATCGGTTTCCGTGACGGGTATGTCATCTCTCAGCAACAACCCCACAAAGCCAATCGTGATGATTACAAATAGCCCTACAATGATGGCGCCCCAAGTGTAGGCCAATTGCGAAGGTTTGAAAGTAGCTTCTAGCGTAGACATCAGTTTTGTTTCGGCCCTTGGCTTGCTGGTCTCAACCACGGTTTGAACAGGAGTGGAGGCTATTTTGATTTTGGTTCGATGTTTCTCCAGCAAAGTGTCGTATTGTTGCCAAAATTTTTCCTGAGTGGCAGGATTAAATTGCGTCCAAAGCTGTTGGGCAGTTTGTTCGATTTTAGAATAAGAAATATGAGGTTTCATAGTGTTATTAGTAACTGACCTTTCGCAGGTCAAAAATTTGTTTATTTTTAATAAATACCAGTTACAAAGTTCAGGTTAAAATATGAACAACTAGGTTTCATTAAGCCTTTCATTTTTTTCT
>CALDJV010000074.1 GCA_937899305.1 uncultured Cytophagaceae bacterium | reverse complement strand
GCAAGGTTCCCATATTTGCGGTTCCTTCGTTTATCACCCTTGACGTATTACTGTTAAGCTCTAATTCAAAGTTTTGCATATTGAGCACCCCACCTACTTTATTTACAATCACGTTGTTGTTATTTTGCATGGTAATGTCTCCCAGAAAAGACAATGTACCATAATTTGTGACCGAGATATTACCATTCAAGTTCATGCTGTTTTCAATGTTCAAAACCCCTCCTGCTTCCACAATCAGGGTTCCACTATTGTAGGTCATGTTGTTAATCGTAAGATCTCCACAAACTCTAAAAGTACCTCCATTTAAGGATAAATTACCGAGTGAGCCTGAACTGGCATACCAGTAGATTTCACCGTTGTTGATGTTTTGACCATTGCTGGCTTCGCCATTTCCTCCGCTACAACTGGCGCTTGGTTCTCCGGCGGGTGTACATTGTGCGTGGGTGTACTGTACTGGAAACCATAGCATGGCCAGTATAAGTATAACCCACTTGGTGTGGATGTAAGAAAGCTTGTTCATTATAATTTACTTATTTGTAGTTGGTATAGGTATAGTATACATAATATTCAAAAATCCATTGTCAGGGGAAGTACATCAAAGAAATTTGGAAATGAATATGATTGAGTTCACCAAAGGCTTGGTTTTCAGGTTTGATTTACTTCATTTTCAAGGGTTTATCAAAAACTAATCTTTTAAGACACTCCCCATCAAAGGCTTTTTAAAACTTGGTATTGCAAATGTATGCTTTTCTGCACCTATCAACAATGGTTTATTAGAAACTTCTAGCAACCATTGTTGATTTTATTTGAATTATTTATTCAGGTGAGGAGGGTTATTTTTCCAGAATTGATGATTGTATGTTTCCTGGTCAACAGCATCTGACGTGTTTTCCTGAACCAACGCTGACGAACGTCTCGGTTTGATGTGATGGAGGTAGTGTTGTCGAGCAAATATCACTACCAATAACAGGAAATAAGCCCCGCTGATCCACTCTGCTACGTCTATGTTATGTAGATTGAGGTCAAAACAAATGAACACCAAAAAACCCATCATCCATACACAGAAAGTACTCAATAAAATGCACCCTAAAATTCTTCCGTATTGTTTCTCAGCTACTTCTTCCTGGAGATCGGCCACTGCCATCAGGGCCAGGAACAAAAACATAAATTCAAATATTAAACAAATTAGTCCCATAAATTACTGTATTTAAATCACTTATATTTATTTTTCACTTATTTCTGAACCCGCTCACCTGTAATGGCTGATCTGGTTCTTTGATTTTTTCACTTTATGTAATAGTTGATCGTAGTTTTTCCAAAACTGTGGCTCATTAAGTAGATCATACTCCTGCCAAAGTTGAATCGCCTTGGTGATGGTATCTACCAATTCCTTTTCTTCTTTGTCTGATTGCTTCACCTTTTGGGCAGCTTTGATTGGTGATGCTTTTAGGGTAGCTATCCCCCTACTTGGTTGTACTGAGTACGCATATTGGTGATATACATAGAGTAAGGTAAGTATCACCACAGCAATAACGACATAATAACCAGTGTATTCCAGCGCGAGTAGGGCGGTATCATTGCTTTGCCAATCCAAGTCAAACCAGTAACTCAAGATGGTGATGAATGTTAAAAAGGCGGGGAAGGCACTCAGGAATGGACGCACTACAATAAGATGCGCCTCCTCATCTTTAGGATTGTAGGTGAGATAGGGCAAAATCATGCAACATATTAAGAGTATTTGTTTGACCATTGTTAGGAAGTTTTCAATCACTTATCTTATTATCAATACTCCACAATGATTTTAGTCAGAGTTGGTTGCTAATTACTTGAACTTTGTTCTGCGGTTATCAGTCAGTTATGAATTCAAAAACCTTGACATACCTCACTGATTTCCAATGGCTAACAGGGCGCACATACGCTCGAATCGGCTATGGACTATGGACTGAATGCTGTGGACTATTGTTATTATAGTACAATACGAAATTTCTCAAAGCTTGGTTATGTAAATGAGCATAAGTATGCGCTCCAAACCTTATGATTTTTTCAGAAATAATAGTAAATTCATTCCTCAACTTAAGGACACTTATAAAAGTCGAAACCACAGTAGAACTCGACCTACATCAAACCAAACACTCACATCAAAAACTTAATATTATGGGACTTTTTGGAAAGAAAAAGAAGGGCATTTCGCTCGAGGATGCCAACAAAATGAACCAGGAGTTCATTGCAAATAATCCTCAAACTAAAGACAGCGAAGATGCCCTAATGCGGCAAGCTTCTTCGGCCATGACCAGCGGGAAATTCAATGATGCGATCCACCTTTATACTCAGTTGGCCAACGAATATCCCGGCAAAAAGGGATTATACTTGAGTCAGGTGGGTGCAGCTCATTTTTTTCTGGAAGATTATGAAAAAGCCATTGACGCCTACGTAGATGCACGCCATAATGGAATGGATGAGTCGATGATAGACGACAATATCTGGGAGGCTTGTGAAACGATTTACAAAAAGACCGATGACCAGGCAGCTCTACAAAAGTATTTGGATCTTTGTCCAGATGGAGGATATGTGAAAAAGGCCAACAAGTGGTTGAATAGTTAATCATTGAATCATATTAATTGTTGGTGTGGTGCCATTTACACACCAACAAGGTTTCTGCTTGTTTTCTTCTATCAGCTAATTTTTCATCAGTCACCCCTATTCAATATTCTAACGCGCATATACTCGACCTATTCATTATCCATAGCCCTAACTAGTTTACCTCTTCTTCTACCCGTATATTTGGAGAAAGTTCTGTGCTAAACATTGTATCAAGAACAAACAACCTACTCAGATTAACTTGAGATCAATAAAAAATACGTGAATAAACTTTATCTATCATGAAAAACATCATTTATTTCCTCACACTTATCTGCCTATTGACATCACTCAATACGCAGGCTCAAAAATTGATTCCCTTCGAAAACAAAAACGAATATTGGGGATACAAAAATGAACAAGGAGACATCGTTATTCCTGCAAAGTTTGATTTTGTGTACCAATTTCAAGCTGATGTAGCCGTAGTAAGTAACAAAGGGCTATACGGTTTGATAAATAAAAAAGGACAAGTCACCATACCAATAAAATACGCCAACATAGAAGCTTACCAACGGTATAGTATTGTCACCCTAGGCAATAAACAAGGATTGATTGCCAACAAAGGAAAAATCATTATTCCAATCAAGTATCAATACATCAAGGTATTTTCCAGAACCAAGTATGTGTCAGATGCCATTGCCAAAAAAAAGACAAAGATTTACGATGACTTGGTCGTTAAAATCAACAATCGTTATGGGATTATAGGTGAGCAAGGAAAACAAATCCTACCCACCATCTACGATGACATTGACTATGTTTCTAAGTATCCATATAACTATAGACTCAAAAGAAATGATCAATACAGCATATTAGATGAAAATCGTCGCCTACAAGCATTTGGTAACAATAAACCAGTGTCACTTATCCACCACCCACTTAAACACTACCAAGTAGTAAACAATGAGAAAAGAGGTGTTGTGGATGCTCAAAATAGAGTCATCATTCCAATAAAATATGACCACATCAGTAGGTTAAAAAATCCTACCCTGCTTTATCAGGTTTATTTAGGAAAACTCACCGGGATATTGAATGACAAAAGAGATACCATACTACCAATAAAATATACAAATATAAAGAGAGAAAGAAGATTGATTGATGGGTATGAACTTACTCAAAACGCTCAAAAAAGTTGGATAAATCAGCAAGGTAAGGTACTCATACCTCCTTTGTACAAAAAAGTAGAAAAGTTTGTTCCTGGTATACTTAAGGTTGCTAGTAAAACCTATACTGTACCAAAAGATAAAACAGGCAGACCCATACCTCGTGTAAGCAATAAAGTAGGATTGATTGATACCACAGGGAAAGTAGTCGTTCCTTTAAAATACAATAAGATTGATATTTTAAATCCGAAATATCCTTATTTTAAGGTTGAGAACGATGGTCAAAGACAAGGCATCATCAATCGTTCTGGGAAGATAATCATACCACTTCGCTACCACAAAATTCAAATTTTCAAAAATACCAAAAACCTATTATTGTTTATCGTCACTCTCCACCAAAAACAAGGCATCATAAACCAGGAGGGTAAAGTATTGCTTCCGCCAATTTATGATCAAATACAACTAGTGACCACGCTCGAAACTCCACTATTTGTCGTAGCAAAAGGTCAAAAACAAGGCATCATCAATCTTAAAGGGAAAGTATTGTTAACCCCAGAGGTATTTTACCCTTTATTTAAGGTATCCAGTACCAAGCCTCTACAAATTATGATCCTTCACAAAGACAAGGTGAAGGTGATGAATGCCCAAAGAAAAATACTCAAAACTCCCCGTTATGATGACCTCTTGTTTAGTGGAGCCGAAAATATCTTGATCATGAAAAAAAATAACCTGTATGCACTGTTAAATGTAGACCAAGGAAGGCGGTTGGGTAGATTTTATAAAAAAATATTTCCAGTAAATGCTGTAGGACTATTTGGTGCATCTCAGGATAAAAATAAACACGGTTTTCTCAACCGTTTTGGTAAAAAAGTAACCTCATTTGAATATGATGATGTCAGTCAAAAGGTAGGAGTAAAGAAAAATGGACGTTTTGCACTTATCAACCATCAAGGGCAATTGACAACTCCTTTTGAGTTCACTAGTATTAAGAAAATTAACCAAACTGGTCAATTTAAACTGGTTAGATTGAATTCAAAAAATGAAACTAAAGTAGGGGTCATCAATCATTTGGGAGAGATCATCATACCTGCCAAATACAACGATATTACGTTATTGAGAAACGGACTCGATAGTACATTTAGAGTAGAACACGCCGGAAAGTACGCCCTTTTTCATCCTATTACTGGTAAGAAAATCACTGATTTCATATATGAGCAAATGGAAGTGGATCGTAGAAATGAGGCTTTGTTATTAGTATCTAAGGGTAAAAATCAGCAAGGAGTAATAAACCTACGAGGAGAGGAAATCATTCCTTGTAAGTACAAAGAGGTTGAGGTAAAATATTACAACAATCAAGAAATTAAGGCATTCAAAGATGGGACCTGGTATCATCTAAATTTACAAGGAAAAATACTATGGCAAACAAAATCCATTGTATATGATGACATATCATACCAAGAAAAAGACATCAAGTTTACTGTACATCATGAAATAGCCTACGAATATAAAAACTGGAAAAAATATCTCAAGGAAAATTTCCGTCAACCTCAAAAAGCTTTGAAGTACAATATCAAGGGGCAAATTGTTATACATTTTAAAGGTGATTTTTCAAACTTTGAAGTTGAAGATGGGGGCTTAGGGTATGGTTACAACAAAGAGTTGATACGGGTTTTGAAGGAATTTGCCAAGAAAGTGGAATCGCATACAAACAAAAATTTGTTTGTAAAAGTACAGTTGCCTTTAAAAAAATAGCCTCTTTGTCCAGAAGAAAAAAGCCAATAGATGACTGACGTCAATCATCTTATTTCTTGTTGGTAGTACCAATATACTACCAACAAATAATTCTATCAATATTAAGTTAACTTTTTGCCTCCTATATCCATAAACCATTCTAACACTTGCCTACTCAACTCATGAATCATTCACAAATATCTTTGACGAATGGAATGGGGATTTCCATTTTTTTGACTGTTCTACTTGGCCTGGGGACTATCCTTAACATTTACCTGGCTACTCAATCTCTCACAAAACTCCCTCAAGCCATTTTTATACTGGTGTGCAGTGTCGTTATTTTGGGTTTCATTTACATGTCTTTTCCTCGTTGGATTACCATCAGGGTAGTCAACTCTACTACGATAGAGTGGACCACCAAAACCCTATATAAAACCAAAATTGAGCATTACGAAAATATCACAAAAATAAAGCTCCATCATCCTCGAGGTGGGTATGCTTTGCGCATTTACCAAAAAGGCAAAGAAAATCAAGCTTTCAAGGGTGGTTTGGGCAAACAAGATGCCCAAACTATAGTGGATTTGCTTCGTGAAAACCAATTGCCTCTCCAAACCGAATATTTCCAGGAAAAGTAATTCAATTTTACATCATTCAGCAAAGTATATTATATTTAACCTATGGAACATCCACAAGTATCTTTTAATACTGGAGTGGGATTGACAATTTTTTTCACGCTGTTTCTTGGATCAGCGATGATTTTCAATATCATTCTGGGTATCAAATCGATTCTCAAATCAAGTACTGTTTTGCTTACGGTAGGGGCAGTATCCGTCCTATTGTTGATGATCTACTACTTTTTGCTGTATTGGACTACCATCAAGGTAGCTGATCATCAAACGATGGAGTTGAATACCAAAACCATATTTGACACCCAAACCATTCGTTACGAAAATATTACCCGTTTGCAACTTGACTATCGAGGCAAAAAGGGCTATACCTTGGTTATTCATCAAGCCGGAAAAGATGCACCCACTCTACAAAGGGGATTTAGTAATAAAAACGCCCAAAAGATGGCCAACTTTTTTTACCAAACCAAACTCCCTTTTGAAACTCAACTATTCCAGAAAAAATGAGGTAACTTTGTTGCATTAAGTAACACGTTCGCAATAACTATCGGTTTTTCTCTACTGCCTGAACTACTGGACTTTGTTATTTTTATTGCCCGTAGCGCTGCTATGGGCGCAAAAAATGCCTCGTCCAACAGTCCATGCATATGACCAAATCGGACACTTATTTTGAAAGTGTTACTAAGTTTTTATCTTTAAACAATCTATAGTATGATAAGGCCACGTAACAAGCAAGAAACCCAACTTGCCAAAAAGTATGTAGCCACTAAGGCTCAAAATTTACCTTTTCATAAATGTTTTGCCAACGAAAACTGGTTTGATAGTCACGACCTCACCTCAGTCTATGTAAGTAAGGTCATGCCCAGTGGCAAAATTTGTTTTTGCATGTACTTGATCGATAAAGGATGCCTGGGGCTCAAGAGCACCATCTTATATATCAATGCCGAACCAGGCGATTTCGAAGAATTTGTTGATCAGGGGTATCAGCGAGAGGGGCGTGACTACGTAGAAATTACGCCTTCGCAAGCCCATAATATCATTTTTGGAGGCATCGATTATGCCGAAGAATGTGGATTTGCTCCTATGGACAAGGATTGGCGAATTACCGAACGTTTTTTAAACGAAGACCTCATTACCGACGAGATAGATGACATAGAATTTGGCAAAGATGGGAAGCCTTTTTACTTGAGCGGCCCTTACGACAATGTCAGCAAGGTTTTGAGCACCCTCCGTAAAAACTTTGGGGAAGATGGCTTTTTTTACACACCACCACCGTTTTAGTCAATCAAGCAGTTCCACTTTTTTCGACAATAGTTTTAAAAGTGGAACTGTCACTTGAATCTAGTAACATGTTCAAAATAAGTGTCTGGTTTTCAGAAAAAGTTTGTTTGACAGGCGATTAAAAAAATTGGCTAATAGCAAGGCAACCGAGTCTACAGCTATGCTGTGACGAGCTCAACAAAGTTAATTCGACTATTTTTTTAAGAAGCATGACGAGCAAAATTGAAGTGAAAACCGACAATTATTGCACAACTGTTACTTAATATTGTTTCAAGGTTTGCAACAATTGTAGCTCATTAATCAAGTAACGCAACTCGATCAAAGTAACCTCTAAATGATTGGTAATGTAATCGGTACTGTCAGCATTGAACTGTTGCCCCGATTGCTCATAATGGGTGAGGGGAACTTGTACCGAAAAAGCATATTGCTCTAAACGATTGCGGATACTTTGCTCAAAGAGTTCGATGGATTGATCGCTAACCGGGAAATTGCTAACTTGCATGTCGTTAAATTTTTATTTGACAAAAGCCTCTGGGGTGAGCTTCCAAACTAGCACCTCAGGGGCATCTTTGTTTTTCAAAGACAAGTAAATATAGTACTTTAGGCGTCAATTAAAAAAATTGACGACATTTATTTTTGTTCATTTAGTCGAAATACATTTTCAAAGTCACTGTATTCATTTAAAACTCGTGTCATTCGATTGACCGAAACACGTTTGCCTTCTTTATAAAAATCATAGCGTACATCTTTTAAAGCTCTCTTTTTCTCAGAAGGCAAATGAGGATATACATTTTCTAAAAACCATTCGAAGGCTTGGGTAAGGGTGGAGAATTCGGGCATTTTTTGTATTGGATTTTAGCGCAAAGATAAGAGATTTTACCAAGTTTTGTACTGGAAAAATAAGTACATTCACAATGTATGATTGGTGATCTTGTAGATTAATGGACCCATTTCAAATTTGCAATGACTGTCAAACTTTGGCAAAGGAAATACTAAGAAAAGTGTTGTCGATCAAAAACACTTTTTGTAACTTTATAACATTACAAACACTATATATTCTGGTATACACTTATGAACACAACTAAATTTTACGAAAAATTCAATAAATTACCTGACCATCTAAAAGCTGAAGTCATGAGTTTTGTAGAATACCTGGA
>CALDJV010000073.1 GCA_937899305.1 uncultured Cytophagaceae bacterium | reverse complement strand
TGATTTTTTGGGCAATATGCCTCTTAATCAAAATGCTTGCCGCTCACTAATGGACCTTGTCCCAGTTTATACCATTATTATAGGCTACTTTGTATTGCTGTTTGCCAATCGTTTTTTAAACACGACGCAAACTGCACCTCGTTTCCGTAAGTTTTCCAATGTGTTTTATGTTTTATTTACATTGGCCCTTCTTATTTATCTTGTTGATGAATCGGTCGCGATCAAAATGGCATTGTTATGTACCCTGACCAGTAACATTTTTGTCATTGTATTGGGGGTAGTGGTATTGCGTCAAAATTATCGTCCTGCCCGTTATTATTTGTTGGGTTGGATGACGCTGATGGTGAGCATTGTATTGGTAATACTCTCTGAAATAGGCTTACTGCCTTTCAATGGGGCTTCTTCTTACCTGGTAGAAGTCGGGATTACTTCCGAAATCCTCTTGTTTTCGTTGGCTTTGGCCGACCGTTTAAATTATTACCGTAAAGAAAACGAGCGAATTGTAAAAGAGCAGAACGAGTATCTGGAGCGGGAAGTGGCCCAACGTACCAAAGAAATAGAGCAACAGAAGGAAGAGATTTTAGCGCAGTCGCAAACCCTAGAGGATTCTAATACTCACTTAAAACAAGCCCATACCAAGATTCAAAGTAGTATTCAGTATGCCAAGCGAATCCAGCTGGCATTGTTACCAATGCAAAAGTTATTGGCCAAAAAAGAATTGGGCTTTTTTGTATTATACAAACCTCGTGACATTGTATCGGGCGATTTTTACTGGTTTGCCGAAGTAGAAGGTAAAAACCAATTGGTTGTATTGGTAGCCGACTGTACTGGGCACGGGGTACCTGGTGCTTTTATGACCATTATGGGCACCAATCTGTTGAATCAAATTGTCAAAGAGAGTCGAGTCACTTCTCCAGGGAGTATTTTAGAAGCACTAGACAAGAAAGTGATGACCGCCCTTGGGGTACGAACCAATAAGCCATCTTCACGAGGAAAAAGTAAACACAAGGTACAGGATGGAATGGATGTGGCAGTATGCCGGATTGATTTTGATGAGAAACAAGTGGTATTTGCGGGTGCCAAGCGCCCCCTATATGGGTTCAAAAATCATCAGTTAGAAGTAATCAAGGGGAGCAAGTACCCAATTGGAAGTTCGCAATATGCTACCAAACAATTCGAAGAGCATCACTTGAATTATCAAAAGGGAGATGCCATGTATTTATTTTCAGATGGTTATGCCGACCAGTTTGGAGGCACACATAACACCAAGTTTATGGTGAAGAAATTTAAAAGCACCCTCCAGGAGATAGAATCTTCGCCCATGCCTGATCAAAAAGAAGTACTCGAAACAACGCTTGAGGCTTGGAAAGGCAAAGAAAAACAAACTGATGATATTTTGGTCATGGGTATTCGGTTTTAAGTTTTATCAATTCTTGCTTAAATTGTAATCTATTACCAAGCATAGCGAAAAGCGTATGAGCTTATCTCGGAAAAGTTTCCTTCTTTGTTTTTTTATCCTCTCTGTTGGAGCCACCATATCATCAATACAAGCTCAAAAAGTACTTTTTCTAAAAGATCAATCAGAAGTAGTTAACCTGGCCCCTTTTCTGTATTACTATCTGGATACTACCCATCAATCAACACTGGCGGATGTGCAGCAGCCCGAAACGCAACAAAAATTTACCCTCAATACCCAACCTACCTTGCATTTGGGAAAAGGAAAAAAAACGGCTTGGTTAAAATTTGAGGTGCAAGTACAAAAAACGGGACACTATCTGGTAGAGTTCAGGAATATCCCTATCGAGGAGGCATTGCTGTATTATCAAAGGGATGAGAAAGTGAAAGAGAAAGAAGGGTACACTTTGGTAGACAAGGTAGGTGATAAAATCCCTTTTTACCAACGAAAATTCAAGGTAACCAATTATTTGTTTGATGTAGCCCTTACCCAAGGCCGGGTGCATACTTTGTATCTAAGGTGTTATTCTAAGGAGTTGCTACCCTTGCCCATGAGCATAGGAAGCTATCAGGCGTTTCTTGAGCATAATCAACCCAAAGACATGATCATTGGCGCTTTTTACGGCATCATGCTGGTGATGATTTTTTACAACTTTTTTATCTTGGTGGCCACCCAAGACCTGTCCTACCTGTATTATATTTTGTATGTAACTTCGGGGTTGTTGGCTGCGGCTACCATCAAGGGGCATTCATTACAATTTTTGTTGGGCGACCAAGTAAAACTGAATGATCTCATCTCGGTTTGCTTCAGTTGTTTTACTTTGTTTGTGTTGTTGTTTGCGCAAAGTTTCTTGAATGCCAAAAAGTATTTCCCCAAGTCACTTTGGATCTTCAGAGCTTTTTATGGGTTGGCTGCCGTTACCATTGTCACCGACTTTTTCAATAATGCTCTAGCCATTACCTTGACTCAGGTGCTTCTGCCTTTTGGGATTGTTTTTGTGATTACCCTGGGGGTAATGACTTATCGTAAGGGATACAAGCCTACTTCTTTTTATCTACTGGGTTGGTTTGGGATGATGTTTTCCAGCATTATGCTGGCGCTTTCCAACGCTGGGGTATTGCCCTTTGGTAGTTTTGACTACTATTTGCTTGAGTCGGGTCTCACCATAGAAATTTTATTGTTTTCACTGGCCCTGGCCGATCGAATCAACTTTTACCGAAGAGAAAAAGAGCAAATACAACTCGAGAATGTAAGGATTATTCAAGAACAAAAGACACACCTCGAGAATGAAGTAAGCAAGCATACCAGCGAGATTGAACATCAAAAAGAAGAAATTACCCAACAAGCCGAAGAGCTCAGAACCAGCAACGAAAAGTTGGCCGAGTTGACTAATTTCAGGGAAGAGCTCTCGCATATGCTCATTCATGATGCCAAACAACCTTTGTCTCCTTTGATTAATTTTGCCGACCCAGGGGTACGCAAAGCAGCTGGGCAGGTATTGGGCATGTTAGAAAATGTGTTGGAGGTACAAAAGTTTGAAAACAACGAAGTCGTACTTGCCAAAATGGCGGTAGTCATTGGTGATTTGATTACCGTGGCAGTGAATCAAATGCGTCATTTGGCCGACGAAAAACTCATTACCATTAAAAACAACATCCCCTTGCATTTGGTCATCGAGGTAGATCAGGACTACATTATCCGGGTGTTTACCAACTTGTTGAGCAATGCAATAAAATATACCTCCACCCGAGCCATCATCAAGCTAGAGTCGGAGTTGTTGACCGACCAAGGTTTTTTGAAAATCTGGGTCAAAGACAATGGCATGGGCATACCAGCCCAGTACAAAACGACTATTTTTGAGAAATTTGGTCGAGTAGACCGTCTGGATCGCCGCTCTACTGGATTGGGATTGGCTTTTTGTAAGTTGGCCATCGAGGCGCACGATGGGGCAATTGGGGTGCTGCCCATCTCAGAAATAGCCGAAATGGGTGAAAAAGGGGCTTGGTTTTATTTTACCGTACCACTGGCCAAAACTGGTGTGCCTCAACCAACCTTGAGCAAATCTACCCCTTCACTTACCAAAGAAGATGATTTGGTGCAACCTGAGTTTACCCCAGAAGATATTCAATTAATTGCGGCCTACCTTCCTCGTTTAGAAAAGATTGCTTTTTATGATGCCGGAGAAATTATGTTGCTTTTTCAAGACCGTGATTGGAAAGGGAGCCCCGCACTGGAAGCCTGGATAGACCGTATTCCTTTTGCCGATAGTGAGGCGCATTATCAGGAATTGTTGGGGGGGGTAAGTAATGGCTAAGGACCTGTTTGAATGTAAGCTTTTTAGCTGTAATAGGGCCTACTTTTTCACTAAAAAAACAGGTTATGTTGTACTGTTTAGAGTAAATTAATGTTACTAAATTACTTCTTTAACTTAGTGAGTAGAAAAGTTTTAGAGCCTAAAAAATAAATAAACTTACTTCAGAGAGGACTTTTAAGGTGTACTTTAATTTATCTAGTTGATATTCCTTATATTTACGAAAGTTAAACTTAGTACCAAGGCAATGCAACAAGAACAAAAAAATCAGGATGAATCTCAATCTTTTCAAACTGTTCAGGAAAAAGTCAGGTTGGGTAGTAAACAAGTACAAAAAGGTACTCTACAAGCCAAATGGAATGGAAGACCGATAGAACTTGTTAAGAGCAAGCAGATGCCAGTCCAGGCAAAACAAAAGCCGATACAAAGACAAGGAGGTAAGAAGGGAATCCAACAAAAAGAAACCCCTTTGGGCAAAGTTTGGGTTTATGTAGTTGCTAAGGGAGATTATCCTATCAAAGTAGCAGATGCTTGTTATTTGAGAGATATTTATGAATTAGCTAAGCTACAACATCCTATTGTTATTCAAAAGTTAGGACTTACTCAAAGGGGATATTTTGATTATAATGAGTTACTCAGTATAAAACGAAGTGATCTTAACTTTGAGTACTGGATTCAGGGGTTTGCAGAAAAATGGATTATTCATGAAAACGATGAGTTATTGATTCAAAAATTACCTGGGTTAAGCTTACCCGAAGAAAAAAAAGAAGAAGAAGAAGAAAAGAAGCCAAAAAGCCCAAAATATCGTAAAGCTACTGATCATGAAAACTGGCTTAAAAGGAACGTAAGTCCAGATGAATTAGACCGTATATGGGATGCTTTAGGAGATGGGGCAAGATATGATGCGCTTCAACATATTTTGAAAAAATTAGGTGCAAAAGATAGGTATGATATGGCAAGGATAATTTATGAACAGGCCCAAAAAGAGAACTACCCGGGTGGTACCGCTAATCCACTGCATCCCTTGAATCATTCAGGATTGTACACACCTTCTAAAAATTACCCTGGCTTATATACTCAGGATGAGGTACATCTTTACTATGGGACATCACAGAAGGTTTATCAGGTACAAAAATCTGAACTTAAGAATGGTAATTGGAAAAAGTACCGCGCACCTCACCTTTTGAAGAAATAGCTTAACTAAGTCATCATGAAAACATTTTTATTAAATCTTACTAGTCTATTGGTAATCATTGTGTCACTAGTTGCTTGTCAAAGGGAAAATAAAATAAAGCATTTTACCTTGGCTGATTCTTGTTTTAAAAATACCTTGGAGCCAAATCCAGCCATTGATTTTCGCCTAAATCACCACAAGTTTGGTCATCAATATCCTCATGTAATTAAATCTTTACTAGATATGCCAGGTGCTAATGGGTTTGGTGACTCAACAGCCTCCTTATCCCGTGATAAAGAAATTAGAATTACCAATTGGAGAAAGCATAAGTTTGGAGGAAAGGAATTGAAAGGTTATCAGGATTTGGTAAGGTATAATGCTTATGTAGTTCGACAAAAGATGTTTATTCCAGATACGAACGCGACTATCACCCAAAATATCATGTTTAAAAATTGCAAATACCCCAATTTTGTTATGCAGGGTATGAGTAAAGAGTATTTTTACTTCCTCAAAACAGAATTGAGTCAAGTACCAATTGTATATACCCAAGCTTTGAAAAATTGCCTCATTAGGTTTCCCAGAAAACTCAAGGATAAATATTGGGGTACTGTGCATGAGATGTTAGAAAAAACGGGTTTTTATCAGGTAGATACAGTACATATAAAAAAGAAGCTAGAGGGGTTTGGGGAGAAACACAAGGATCTTTTGAAGAAAGAAGGAGTAATTGATTAATCTTCCTCGTCTCGTGTTTTCACAGTCTGATCAAACTTAAACAGCTCGAGAGTCATTCCTTGCCTAATTATATCGTGAAAAGACGTGCTGACATTATTATTGAGTACGATGAGGATTAGCGAAAAGCATTCAATACCATCATCTCTTGGCAAACTCTTACTTATTTACCTGAAAACTTTCCTATATTTGTAAAATATATGAGTGGTAATGGCTGAATTAGAAGTCATTACCATCTCTTTTTTATTGTTAAAAGCATATCAGAAAATTTTAAATCAAAGCGAAAATGAGTACTGCAACCGAAGAAAAGGAATCGCTTAACTTCATTGAGGTGAAGATTGAGCAAGACATTGCCAATAAGGTAAATAATGGCAAAGTCCAGACCCGATTCCCGCCCGAACCAAATGGTTACTTGCACATTGGACACGCCAAGTCTATTGTGCTCAACTTTGGGATTGCGCAACAGTACCAGGGAGATTGCAACCTGCGCTTTGACGACACCAACCCCGTAACCGAAAAAACCTTGTACGCCGACTCTATCAAACGCGATATTCAGTGGTTAGGGTATCAGTGGAGTGGTGACGTAAAATATACTTCTGATTATTTTGATCAATTGTACAAGTATGCAGTGAAGTTGATCAACGCAGGACTGGCCTATGTAGATGATCAGGATGCAGCTACGATTGCCCAGCAAAAAGGAACCCCCACCACACCTGGTACCCCTAGTCCGTTTCGGAACCGTTCGGTGGAGGAAAACCTTCAGTTATTTGAAGAAATGAGAGATGGCAAGCATCCTAATGGGGCTAAGGTGTTGCGAGCCAAAATAGACATGGGTTCATCTAACATGCATTTGCGTGATCCCTATTTGTATAGAATCATTACCGATGTGCCTCACCACCGCACCGGGACCAAGTGGAATATTTATCCTACTTATGACTTTGCTCATGGGCAGTCTGACTCGATCGAGCAAGTAACGCATTCGTTGTGTACGCTAGAGTTTGCGGCTCATCGGGATTTGTATGATTGGTTGATTGCTCGTTTGGATATTTTTCCATCCAAGCAAACCGAGTTTGCCCGATTGAACTTGTCTTATACGGTTACGAGTAAGCGTAAACTACTTCAACTGGTAGAAGAAGGCATTGTAGATGGATGGGATGACCCCAGAATGCCCACGATTTCGGCTTTACGTCGTAGAGGATACACGCCGACATCGGTCCGGAAGTTTGCCGAAAAGGTAGGAGTGGCCAAGCGCGACAACCTGATTGATGTGGCCTTGCTAGAGCACAGTATTCGGGAAGATTTGAATAAAACCACCGCACGGGTAATGGCCGTTTTGAAACCTTTGAAGGTAGTGATTACCAATTACCCCGAAGACCAAGAAGAAACATTGGTACTGGAAAATAGCCCCGAGGATGAAACCTTAGGGGTACGTAATGTGCCTTTTTCTAGGGTTATTTATATCGAGCAGACCGATTTTATGGAAGATGCTCCCCGGAAGTTTTTCCGATTGGCACCTGAGCGTGAAGTTCGGCTCAAAGGAGCTTATATTATCAAGTGCGAAGAAGTGGTCAAAGATGCAACTGGTAACATTACCGAGCTACGTTGTACCTATGATCCCAACTCTAAAAGTGGAGAAGATACCAGCGGCAAAAAGGTAAAAGGGGTGCTACACTGGGTATCGGCCAAACATGCCATCGATGCCGAAGTACGTTTGTACGATCGTTTGTTTAAGGTCGAGGAGCCCAATTTACAAGCCAAAAAAGAGGAAAAAGATTACAAAGAATTCATTAACCCGGAGTCTCTGGAAATCTTATCAGATTGTAAACTAGAGCCTAGTTTGCAAACGGCCAAGTCAGGCGAAAGATTCCAGTTCCAACGGTTGGGGTATTTTTGTGTAGATACCAAATACACTACCGAGGAGAAGCTGGTATTTAACCGTACCGTATCGCTCAAGGATAGTTGGGCCAAGAAAAACAATCAACAGCCCAAACAAAACCAACCCAATCCGAACAAGCAAAAGAAGAAGAACAAACAAAAGAAAGACAAGAATAAAAAGGGGCATCATGATCGTCCACAAGGTCAAAACCCTTCGCAATCTTGATCATATCTTAGAGATGAAATAGATAAAATAGTAACCCTGGTGAAAGTTTTTTTAACCAGGGTTTTTTATGAATAAGAGGATATTACTAGACATTTTTCGTTTGTGGAGACACAAACGAAGGCGATCGCGCTGTTGGCAGTGGAGACACTGCCAACTTTAGCCAAAATGTCTAGTAGTATGGAATAAGGGCATACTATTGGATGTTTTGGCGTAATGCAGTGGCCTTGGTTGATATCTTTACCACCTAAAATGTATCATAGTATATATAGAGAGAGGCAAGACGCAATAGCGGGAGAAACCTTTCTTTTTTAGGAAAAAAATCACTATTATTTGAGCGCAAATCAGTTTAAAAACCACAATAAGTAAAACGGAAAAAATAAAGTAGTCCAAATTTGGCGAAATATCTTGTGGTTAGACAATGAAGAAAATTGTTTCATAGCAGCGCTATGGGACTATTTTTTGAAGAAGTATAGCCAAAAGAGATCAGTCAAATGGATTAGGTTATTTTTGTAGTTTTACTAAGCTCTTAGGAACCCACAAAGTGCTATGGAAACCAATGATTCTAAGGACAATGCAGCATTAGAAAAGACCGAAGAGGCAAATCTTAAGGCTATGAATCAGGCATTGGAGCAAATAGTACAAGAACGTACTCAAAGTTTGCTCAAAATGAACAAAAACCTGGAGTTAGCCAATCGTGAATTAGACGCCTTTATTGGTCTCAGCTCTGGGTTAAAACCCTGCACTTTCAGTGCAATACTTTAG
>CALDJV010000072.1 GCA_937899305.1 uncultured Cytophagaceae bacterium | reverse complement strand
GACTGTGCCAAAGTTCTGAAATGGGAAAGTAATTATTTTCTTATCCCTTAGTGTAATATCTTGGTGCTAGACAAGTCAAAAAATTGGCTAATAGTAGCACTATTCGCTCTATTTTTTGACGAAGTATAGCGACTAGAGATTAGCTAAATGGATTAAGTTATTTTTGTAGTTTTACTTATCACCCAATTATTATTTAAATCAACAAAAACATGCAACAGACCTACGATTACATCATTATTGGCGCGGGTTCGGCCGGATGTGTGCTTGCCAACCGACTTAGTGCCAGTGGAAAACACAAGGTTTTGGTGCTCGAGGCTGGGCCAAAAGACTCGAACAAGAACATCAAAATTCCAGCAGCCTTTCCTAAAATGTTCCATTCTGAGGTAGACTATGCCTATCATACCACTCCTCAAAGCACAATGCAAAATCGTCAACTTTACCTGCCACGGGGTAAAATGCTGGGAGGATCGAGTAGCATCAATGCAATGATTTATATTCGGGGTAACAAGCAAGACTACCAGGAATGGAGTGATTTGGGTAATTCGGGATGGTCATACGAGGAGGTGTTGCCCTATTTCAAAAAATCAGAAAACCACGAATTTATTCGCAATGAGTATCATGGTAGTGGGGGACCTTTGAATGTAACCCGTCGAAACTATACCAATGTGATGTCTGAGGCATTTGTAAAGGCTGGTGAAGAACTGGGATATACCAAAAACAATGATTTTAACGGGGCCGAGCAAGAAGGTTTTGGATTGTATCAGGTAACGCATCTCAAGGGGGAAAGGTGCAGTGCAGCTCGAGCATTTTTACATCCAGCGGCCTCGCGTAGTAACTTGACAATTGAGACTGAAGCCCAAGTAGAGCGTATTGTCATTGATAATGAAGCGGCAACTGGGGTTGTTTACCGACAAAATGGCCAATCGCACGAGGTAAAAGCCAGCCAAGAAGTAATTTTGAGTGCGGGCGCTTACAATAGCCCTCAAGTGTTGATGCTGTCGGGAATTGGAGACGGAGACGAGCTCCAAAAACATGGCATTCCGGTTCAAAAACATTTGCCTGGGGTAGGCAAGAACCTGCAAGACCACATGGTGTTTTTTGCTATTTTTAACAGTAACTATAAACGTTCTTTAGACGCAGCGGAAAGCTTCCCAGGCGTTTTTAAAAATTTATTCAATTTCATTACCGGAAAGAAAGGGCCATTCAACAGCAATATTGGGGAGTCGGGCGCCTTTGTGCGTTCTTCACCCGACCAGCCAGCCGCAGACATTCAATTTCACTTTGCCCCTTGTTATTTTGTATCGCATGGTTTGCAAAACCCTAAAAAAGGTTATGGCTATTCTATTGGTGGTAAAGTGTTGAACCCTAGCAGCAAAGGGAGTGTTCAATTGGCTTCGAGTCGTTTCGATGCTGCACCCATGATCGACCACAATTATATGAGTACCAAGGACGATGTACAGCGGGCAATTTGGGGCTACAAATTGGCCGAAAAATTAGGAATGTCCAATGCGTTGGCTACTTACCGCAAGGATTGGCTTGATTTTGCTCCACAGCCCCGCGATGAAGCTCAAATTGAAGATTTTATCCGATCTACTGGCGAAACACTTTATCATCCCACTTCTACTTGCAAAATGGGCCAGGACGAGATGGCAGTAGTGGACCATGAACTGAGAGTACATGGAATCAAAAAACTAAGGGTGGTTGATGCTTCGGTGATGCCCAATGTAACCCGAGGTAATACCAATGCCCCTACGATTATGATTGGTGAAAAGGCAGCAGACCTGATTTTACAGAAAGAAAGTGCCATGGTAGAGAAGAATACGGTAGATTAAATTACCGAATGAAAATTTGATGAATTATTGTAAAACCCTTTGATTTTCAAAGGGTTTTTAGTTTTGTAATGAGATTTTTGAGTGATTTTATCCGAAAGCGTTGAGTGCCAAGTTACAGCTCAATGTCATTAAGTTAAGGACTGCTGTGACAAAAATGAATTTTGAATGTCGATCAACGAATTTCGAATAATGAAGGAAAAACTTTCACTGGCTTTATTTTAATGCGTCAGCCTCCTTCTCAAATCGTTAATCAGTATTCTTTAATCGATATTATTTTGCTTAACTAAACGACATTGAGTTACAGGTAAACATTCAAGGAAGACATAATGCGTAAAGAGAGGTAAGTATTTACCTTGGCTTTTTTCAAATCCTTGATAATTCCTTCGTCAAATTATTATTTCATCGGCCTATGTTTTAATTTTGACAGCATGGACCTTAATTTGAATGGTATGCTACAAAAACTACCCGCCTTTTGGTTAATTTTGATTTTTCTGGGATTTGGCTTTTCGGCTTGTAAGAAAAATAAAAAAGACCGTGATCGTTTTGAGACCAACGAAGAAACAGTCAAGAACCAAGTCGCGTTTGATACCCTTCAATATCAACCCCTTTCTGGAGTAAACATTGCCCGTTTAAGTTTGGATACCAATCACGTAAGACCTCGAGGTACTTGGGGAGTCATGTTGCGCATGAAAGTAGATTTTCAGGATTCGTCGGCTTTTACGAAACTGCGTCAACGAGGGTTTGATGGTTATTTGGTAGACATGTATGTGGTGCCACAGGGCACTCCTGCCGACCGAAAATTTACCGAGTTATTGAAAGAAAAATTCTTGAAATCTTTCCTCAAAGATGGAAACCGTGACGTGAAATACATTTCTGAGGCCGAATCTTTCAAATACCGACGCAAATTTTCATTCCGAAGTTTTGGTTTACCAGCGGGCAAGCATCGCCTTAATTTTAAGATCGCTTTTTTGCCAGTTAAATTCAAGCCCGACGAACAATTGAATAAGTTTGTGAGGGTAGACCGAATAGAAAAGAAACCTGATTTGGTATTCAACGGAAGTTTTCAATGTACCACACCTCCTTTGAAAAAAGTAAGAGTAAAGGTTTCTAAGATTTTGTTTGATAATGAAAAAGGTGGGGCTAAAAACTCCGATTTTACATTGTTGAAAATAGGCAGTGGCTATCCCGATTTGTATTGGAAAATATTGGCAGGGCGAGAAACAATTTTTAAAGCACAACGTGACAAAAATAGCCTGAATTATCGTGGCGATATTACCTCTAAGGTGTTTTACTGTACCGAAAAAGATATGCTCACTTTTGCTGTTTTTGATCATGATGTGAGTGTTTTTAATCGAGATGATTTGTTGTTGAGGAAAAAAGGAAAATTGGCCGATTTTAGCCAAGATGTTAAAAAACCAGATACATTTTCTTCTAAAAAGATTAAAACCGCTGAAGTAGCGTTTGAGGTAATACAGTAATGTATTAGTTTGTGCTCATAAAATCAGGTATAGAATAACAAAGTGGTTAACGATAAAAATGGTTGACCAAAAAGAAAGGAAGAGATGGATACGCAGTGTAATGTATTTACCCTGGATAATGGCATCCGCATTGTTCATAGGGAAGTGACTCATACCAAAATAGCCCATTGTGGTTTTATTTTGGATATTGGCAGCAGAGACGAGCAATCTCATCAGCTAGGGATTGCTCATTTTTGGGAACATATGGCTTTCAAAGGCACCAACAAACGCAAAGCCTTTCATATTATCAATCGGTTGGAGTCGGTAGGAGGAGAACTGAATGCTTACACCACCAAAGAAAAAATTTGTTTTTACGCTTCTATTCTGGACAAACACTACGAAAAAGCCATTGAGTTATTGGCAGATATTACGTTTGACTCTATTTTTCCAGAAAACCAGATTGAGCGGGAACGCAACGTGATTCTGGAAGAAATGGCCATGTATAAAGACTCTCCAGAAGATGCTTTACAAGATGAATTCGATGCCATCATATTCAAAAATCACCCCTTGGGTTACAATATCTTAGGAACAACTGAAAGTGTAGGCTCTTTTCATCGGCAAGACTTCCAAAACTTCTTGCAAGAACACATAGATACCAGCCGAATTATTTTTTCTACCGTGGGCAACATTTCTTTCAGCAAAGTAAAGAAACTGGCGGCCCGTTACCTTGAAAAAATCCCCGCATCCTTTACCAACACTACTCGACTTTCTTTTGAAGGATACCAACCTCAGCAGATTACGCTTAGCCATAGTGGGCAACAGGCCTATTGTGCTATAGGACGCACGACTTATGAGCGGGCACATCCTAACAAGCTGGCTTTTTTTATGCTCAATAATATTTTGGGAGGCCCTGGAATGAACTCCCGGCTGAATTTGAGTTTACGCGAGAAGCATGGGTGGGTATACTCGGTGGAGGCCAACTATCATCCGTTTGCTGATACTGGATTGTTTGCGATTTATTTTGCCACCGAACCCCGTCATTTTGAGCGGAGCATCGCATCGGTTATGAAAGAGCTAAAATTACTGAAAACCCAGCCATTAGGTAAGGTACAGTTGCATACTGCCAAAGAGCAATTGTTTGGGCAGCTGGCCATGGCTGAAGAAAATAATTTGAACTTTATGTTGATGATGGGCAAAAGTATATTAGACAACAACGAGGTAGAAAGCCTGGAGTCTATTTTCGAAAATATTAGAAAAGTGACAGCCAATGATTTGCTCGAAATTGCCCAGGAAATGTTTGATGATAGTCAGTTGAGCGTATTTAGATACCTACCCGAGGAAGATTGATTTTTCTTATTTTCTAATTGTTTCCCCTTTAGTCTATTGTTGTATAGCTTCGGCTTATTATTCCATTGTTTTGCAATGCACTGCGAAACAATGGAATAATTTAACGGTAAAAAAAATAAAAAATGGATTTCATAGAAGCAGAAATTAACGAATATGCCGAGGCGCATAGCAAGCCAGAAAGCGACTTATTGGCGCGCCTCAACCGCGAAACTCATACCAAAATACTTGCTCCTCGTATGTTGTCGGGGCATCTGCAAGGTAGAATTTTGGCGATGTTGGCCAAAATGACTCAGCCAAAAAACATATTAGAAATAGGGACTTACACCGGATATTCGGCCATTTGTCTGGCCGAAGGCTTGGCCCCTGATGGTAAAATTTATACGATTGACATCAATGAGGAGCTAGAGGACATTGCACGAAAATATTTTCAAGAAGCAGGTATTGCCTCGCAAGTAGATTTTAGAATAGGCAATGCTTTAGAGATTATACCATCGTTGGAAACCACATTTGATTTGGTGTTTATTGATGCCGATAAAATCAACTATGCTCATTATTTTGACATGGTAATTGATAAAACTGCTCAAAATGGGATCATTATCGCTGATAATGTCCTTTGGAGTGGCAAAGTTGCAAAAGAAATTAGCAAACAAGACAAAGATACTTTGGCAATTGATCATTTTAATAAAAAGGTACATGCCGATGACCGAGTAGAAAATGTGTTGTTTCCAGTAAGAGATGGATTGATGATTCTAAGAAAAAAATAATATTGTAACTTTTTTTTCATATTTACGTAGCCTGTATTTGCATATTTGAGCAAAATTTGACTTATTCAGATTAAACAAAGCAAAAATGACTAGAAATAACCCTTCATCAAGGCTATGTGAATGTATTTTCACAGATTGACGGTTATGAAAAAAATATTATTATACCACAAAACTTACACTTGTATGATAATATGTTTATTGAGCATATTATTGAGTGCATACAGAATGAAGGGGTTTGTTGAGGTACCCCAAACACTTAAGATTGGAAATCTTAAATTAACCATTACCAAAGGGGCTCGTCGCCAAATTCAAACCCAGATTTATCGCTTATTAAGAAATAGCCAAAATTTTAATGAAAACCTGGAAAGGCTCAAAACTTATGCTCCCCTCATTGAAGAGGTGCTGAGGGATGAAAATTTACCAGTTGATTTCAAATACCTGCCATTGCTGGAAAGTAAACTCATTGCTACTACCAAAAACTCTGATGAGGAGGTGGGGTTTTGGCAACTGAAAGCAGCGTTGGCCAAATCTTATGGTCTTAAGATCAATGACAGGGTAGACGAACGCATGAACTTGGTGGCTTCTACTCGTGCCGCAGCCCGATTGCTACAAAAAAATAACCTGTTTTTTAAGAACTGGATTTATACCATTCTTACCATCGATGTGGGGTATGAGCAGGCCAAACAGTATATTCTGGATAACTACAACAAGCGTGAAGTGATTGGGGTTCAGGAACTCTTCATTGAAGAACGCACTCATTCGTTTATCAAAAAGTTTTTAGCTTACAAGATTGCTTTTGAAGAAAAGGCGGCATTGTCTCCTGCTACCGCAGTACAGTTGATGAATTACTCCGCCTCGGGCAAAACACTTCATCAAGTGGGGCGTAAATTCAAGGTGTCGACGGATCTAATGAAATTGTATAACCCTTGGCTTAAAAGAAAACGAATCCCTCGTGACAAAACCTATGAGGTAATTATTCCTTTGCAAGTGGAGCAAGACCCGGCAAAAATTGCCAAGGTGAATCCGGCAAAAAAAATAGCCAGTGATAAGAACGAATCACGTTTGAAACCGAAATTCCACGAGGAAACCAAGAAAAAATCATTGGTGATCACGCCTTCGTTGCCCCAACCCAAGATAGTGATCAAAAGCATCGAGGCCGATAAAGAAAAATACCCGAATATCAACCAAACCGATATCAAACCGGATAAAACGATTGAAACTGCCAAGGTAGTGACACCCAAAATGGTGATTACAGATGGCGAAGATAATCCAATTAATTATGAGGTAGTGAAAACGAACGAAACCCCTCAAAGTCGGCAAAATGGAAATGATCCTGGTTTGCCAAAGCCGGATCAGGAAACTAGAAACATTGCCCCAGTTACTCCGGTAAATGACAATACTTTGCCTGATGTTGAGAAGCATAGTGATTACAATACGACTACCAATCGTAAATTTTTTCCTGAAGACCTGAGACCTCGTCATAATGACCAATTTATCAACCCCAATACCCCCAAGGCGGGGATTCACGTAGTGGCTGAGGGCCAAAATGTATTTGACATTGCCCGTCGTTACAATATTAGTGTAAGCGATCTTCGCAAGTGGAATTACATCAACCACGACGTGTATGTTGGGCAAAAACTAGTGGTAGCTCCTCCTGCTGCTACCGAAAACAGCGCGGCAAAGAGACCAGATCAAATGGCCACCAATAGTCAAAAGCTTGGTGAATTGCCAGTTGAGCAACAAAAGACGCTGAATTTCAATCGTAGTCGACACGTAAAAACCAAAACGCGTACTTATGTACACGTAGTCATTCGGGGACAATCTTTGGAAAATATTGCAGCGGCTTATCGAGTAAATGTAGAAGACATCAAAGAGTGGAATCATTTGCGCTCCAATGCGATTCATATGGGGCAAAAACTGGTCATTTTCAAGGTGTTTCGTTTGCTCCAGCACGCTTCTCCCATTATGAAAGGACAGTTTTTCCGGGACCGTCGCGAGACCAACTTACGCAACAAGCTGATGAACCATCAATCTAAAAGTTTGCGTAAAGTGATGGATATGCCGGATGAGTTGAAGGATTAAATGATTGATAAGTTAACTTTTTAGTATCGCTGTCTTAGGCTTTTAATGCTATCAAATAATTAATAATATTATAGACCTATCTGTTTTTAAAACTTGATAGGTCTATTTTCTATTTATCCCATCTGCAAAGCTTCTATCAAATTTACTTTTTCTTTCTTGTTTGCAAAGGCACCAATCTTCAGCAATCCCTTTTGCTTCAAATCAGGGTACAGGGCGACCATTTGATCCATCAAAGCCTGCCCCGAGTCGGTAGCCAAGTTTGCGGCATTGAAATCACGTAAGTAGGCCACCATCTCTGCAATGTATTTGGGTGATTCGGGACAAGCAGGATCCTTGTGGCCCGTAATCATTACTTGGGAATCGTAGGCGGCCAATTTTTCCAGAGAAGCAATCCAAGCTTCGCGCTGGTCGTTGTTGGTGTCCGATGTCCAAGGGTGTACTCCAGGATACGCAATGTCGCCCACTACCAGCAATTTCAAAGCATTGATATAAAAAGCCGAGTGAGGAGCAAAGTCTCCTTGTAGGCTTGGGATCACTTCAATGGTATGGCCTTCTAAAGCCAATGTATCTCCTTCAAAAGCTTGAGGAACAATTACCTGCTGAGGTAAGAAGTTGGGGGGATACATTTTCCCCAAATCCTTGACTTGTTTTTCCCCGCTCGCAGCAATCAATTCCACCACACCCGGTTCGGCCCATACCTGAGCATCCGGGAAAGCCTCTACCAGCGCTTCGGTACCTCCAAAATGATCTAAATGAGCGTGGGTGATCAAGATATGAGCCAAACGTGTTCCCGTTTCTTGAATCATTTTTACCACCTGTTGGGCTTCATTCATCAGCATTTGGGCATCTATCAAGACGGCTTGTTCCTGGCCATAAACCAGGGTAGAAGTAACCGAAAACCCCATTCGAGAGGAGGTGTGTACTTTGTATTGTAGTGTTTTCATAAAAATAAGTGATATAAAATGTATTAAGTAAAACTACATAAATAACCTAATCCATTTGGCTGATCTCTCGTCGCTATACTT
>CALDJV010000071.1 GCA_937899305.1 uncultured Cytophagaceae bacterium | reverse complement strand
GTCCACAGTCCATAGTTTTTTTTAGTCCATAGTCCACAGTCGATGGCCCATAGTTTTGCTTCGCAGAATCAATCATCAACAACTAAAAACCGCAGAATGCAGTTCAAACTCTGCCAAGGGCTAATCAATCATCAACAATCAATAATGATGATAATGCGTCGCTTTGCGCAACCATTTAGCCATTTAACAATGGAGCAATCAGCCGTAGGCGGAACAATGTAACAATGAGCATGGCGGAACAATAAACTACATATTACTCTCCCCCAATAATTCTCTGGATAGTTGCTTTGTCTTTGTCTTGGATGGCTTTTTGTAGGGTAGCCCTCTGACCTAATGGAATGGTTTTAAAGTTGGTAGTAGGCTTGCCAGCCTTGTCTAGTTTACGTACGGCTACTTTGAAGTTGGGATTACTAAGCCAAGTAAATGGTAACAAAATCTGGTCGGCACCTCCTGGCAAAAACTGAGGAGGATTGGTGCCTGCTTGTGGCCCTACTACTCCCACGCTGATAATGGTACCTTGAGGCGCTTCTATTTTGGCTTCCCACTCAATGGAATTGCCCCACTCACTCAGCAACGCATTTTCCTTTCGAGCTTGCTCCTTGCTTTTAATTGGTTTGGACGAAACATAAGGGCCACCCAGGCGGGCTTGGTTGCCAAATACCCGGTAAAAAGTGAGTACTGTTTGGGTAGAACCTGTCACATATTTGCTATAATAAAAAGTATTGGCTTGCACTGCATAGAGCTTATCAGCAAGGGTTTTGATCTGAGCATCAATGGTAGCCTTGGGGGTAGGCTTCCAACCATCTTTGAGCGCTTTTGCCAACGGGGCTTTTTGGGCGGGAGTCTTCAGTTTGTCATAACCCGCTACAATTTTACCGATTGGCTCTTGGGTTTGGTTAGAAGTTGCTTTGGGGGTACAGCTCCAGATGCCAAACATAAACAGAGTAGCACTGAGGGTGAGTTGAATATTCGAGACGGTTCGCATGAGATTTAAAGATTAATTTAGGCGATTGTTTTGCTAAATATGGCGTTAAATCTCTATAATTCAAATGCATAGAAGGAAATTTTATAAAAAACTCCCTTCTGGAAAATCCGGCAGGGAGTAGGTAAGTTGTGAAACAGTGCAAACTATGATGTTTGGATTGGTTGTGGCGTTCTATCTCCGTGGATAATCTCTTCCAGTGCTTCTTTTATGACTGGGTACTGTACCTCAAAGCCCAACTCCTGTAAACGCCCTGGTACTACCCGACGGCTTTTCAAAATCAATTCCGTTTCGGTACCAATGATCCAGGCACCTATCTCGAGCATCCATCGGGTAGCAGGTAATCCAAACGGTTTTTTCATGACTTGGCGAAGCGTTTTCAAAAATTGTTTGTTGGGGATGGGGTTGGGGCTAGACACATTTACAATTCCATCAACTTCTTCATGAGCCATTAGCCATTCTACGACATTCACTACATCTTGCTCGTGTACCCAACTCATGTATTGATTGCCCTTGCCTTGCGTACCCCCAAGCCCATATTTTACCAAATTCATCAAGGGGTCCAATGCTCCTCCTGGTTCCCGACCGATTACAATAGCAATGCGCAACATCAGTTTTCGGGTGTGAGGCGTTTCCATCTTCTGAAAGGTGGCCTCCCATTTTTGACAAACATCTACCGAAAAGCCGGTTCCTATTTCCCCGGTAGCTTCATCCATGGGGCGATCCAATGCGTGGCGATAAATGGTAGCCGAACCCGCGTTCATCCATAGTTTAGGAGGCGTTTTGCAAGCAGCAATGGCTTTGCCAATGATTTCGGTAGAAAACAAGCGAGAGTCGTAAATTTGTTGTTTGTTCTTTTTATTATAGCGGCAATTCACCGTTCTACCTGCCATATTGATGATGGCATCGGCGCCTTCAAAGGTTTGAGCCCAGTGACCTATATTTACCCCATCCCATTGCAAATATTTGATTCCATTTTTTTCTTTAGCTGCTCCACGGGTGAGAATGGTGACATCGTCACCTTGTTGTACAAAGTGTTTGGCCAAGACTTGTCCTATAAAACCACTTCCTCCGGGTATCACTATTTTTCGGTTCGTATTCATCATCTTTATCAGTAGGTATGTTATATGATACGACGTTGTTTTATTTAAGTTTCAGAAAGTATTGAAAGTTTAATATCTGTTCCTGATTTTATTAACAGTGTTTCGAAAACCAAACACTTTCTATGCTATTCTTAAGGTTTGTCAAGCTCTTCGTCTGCTTGTGATCAAGTAGATAGACTAAGAAAAACCCGCCAATGTTTTGTAATATTCCTTTGGAATCTCAATTCCCTGATACGATTGTTGGAGGCCGACCAAAATCAAGATGGCAATGACCAACCCCACGATTAAAATTCTTTTGGCCTGTTTTGGAGCACGGCCAGGGGATGCTTGATGGGTTTTTTGGTAATGAATAGCGGCCACATGCCCAAATACGCTCATGACACCCAGAAAATAATAAGGAATGAAAAACAAAGCAGCAGGCAAGGCATTGACTACCACTGCAGCGTAATAAAAATTGGTATCTAGCTTCAGCACTTGTCGGCCTTGCCAAACCGTAGCAAAGGTGTGAACTACCAGAAAAAAGGCCAAATACAACCCACTGTATATTTGCAGTTTTGGGTAATACCCAGCCTTATGTTTGCGGAGTTGTCGCACCAGCTTGAGGCCGCTGAAGATCTGCAAAAGCACGGCAATCAATAAAACTGATTCCATTACGGGGTTGCGATAAATCAGGCGGAATGTCTCCATGACCTGCTTGTGAACCTGGACACCCAACAGCGCGGCCAAGTGATTGCACAAGTGTAAACCAATGAATAGACTGAGGGTAAGGCCCGAAAAATAATGCAGTTTTTTGGTATTCATCATATGAGTATGGTTTTGGTTCATCCATTTTTAGGAACGTGTCCGCAATAACTATCCGGTTTGGTTTTATTCCTCTTTGTTATACTTCGTTGCGTTTTTTGCCCGTAGCTACGGCTACGCGCGCAAAAAACGCCTTGTCTAACTTTGAGAAATTTTACTAAACCTGGAAATTTATTTTGAACATGTTCCTTAGCTCTATGGAGCTGTTATCGGGCATAAGACAAACCACCTCGATCAGATGTGACAAGCAGAACGGCTTTTTTACAAGTTTTTTAATTTATCGGGATTCAGAATGCTGTAAATAGTAGTAAACTTTCCAGCTTCTAGGGTAAAAATCATTGCACTCCATATTTGGTCATTTTCAGAAAATAGGATGGCGGGTTGCCCCAATATTTCATCAAACCGAGCTTGGGTATTGGGCGAGAGGCTTTGGAAAATATTCAAATAAAAGTTGGCCACCTTTTGAGCCCCCACAATGGGTAACAAGGCGGCAGTAACTTTGCCCCCTCCGTCAGAATAGATGGTGATGTCTTCTTTGAAAAGTTGAATGAGTTTTTCCAAGTCGCCCTGTTGGATATGCTGGGCAAATTGGTGGGCTTTGGCTTGGTCTTCGGCCGAAATAGGGGAGGAAGGAGCCTGGGTTTTGATTTTACCTTTTGCCCGACTCAATAACTGGCGGGTATTATCGGGAGATTTTCCGATGACTTGAGCAATGTCCTGGTGAGGAAATTCAAACGCTTCTTTGAGAATGAAGACTGCCCGTTCGTAGGGATTGAGGCGGGAAAGCTGGGTGGTCAGTTCATAATTCAACAAATCGCGCATTTCCAGCACTTGGTCTAATTCCAAGGTGTGATGTTGGACAGGTTCAGGTAACCAAGGGCCTTTGTACTGTAGGCGTTGCTGTTGTTTTTGTTGATTGAGACAATGATTGATGGTGAGCCTAATCAAGTAGTTTTTCTGGTTTTGAATGGATTGGGTATCGAGCTTGAGCCACTTTTCGGCTACATCCTGAGCTACGTCTTCGGCATCGGTATAGCTGCCCAATATACTATAGGCAATATTTATGATGAGGGGGCGGTGTTGGAGCGGAAACATTGTTTTGGGCTTTTTGAAGAGTAAATCTAAATAATAAAAAAAGCCAGCAGGAAATCAATCCTACTGGCTTAGGTGTGTAATATAGCCAACGAGGGGCCCTATTCTTTCACATCTTCTATTTTTTCAGCTACGCTTACCTTCGCCGATACTTTGAATTCCTCGATTTCAAACTCGATGCCATCTTCGAGATTTTCTTCAAGCTCAATAGACAAAGCTTGCACCTCAGTAGCAATGTAGGCATCGTGGGCTTGGATGGCCGCTTTCACAAAATCATCATTGGTTTGGAATACCACGTTGATTTTATCAGTTACCTCCAAATTGGCATCCTTACGCATATTCTGCACTCGGTTTACAATGTCACGCGCGATTCCTTCCTTGCGTAATTCATCGGTAAGGGTGGTATCCAAGATGACGGTTAGGTTTTCTTCCGAATCAGAAGCGACCGAGAATCCTTCCTTCACCTGAGAAGTAACCACGACATCGTCGGTTACAAAATCGAAACCATCTTTGGTAAGCTGGCCATTGCTTTCTATAGCCGCGATGTCTTCTGTAGTGAATCCGTTCACTACCTTCTGAACATCCTTCATTTGCTTGCCGTATTTTTTACCCAATACTTTGAAGTTGGGTTTGACCGACTTGGTCACCATACCCGAGCTATCATCAACAAAATCGATGTCCTTGATGTTGGTTTCGGCCATAATCAAGTCCTTCACCGCCAATATTTGCGATTGGCTGGTGGCATCCATTGCCGGAACCGTGATCTTTTGCAAGGGTTGACGTACCCGGATGCTTTTTTCTTTACGCAACGAGTGGGTCAATGAAGAAAGTTTTTGAGCCAACATCATTTTACGTTCCAAATCAGCATCAATCACTGCTTCGTCCGCTTCGGGGAAGTTGGTCAAGTGGATAGACTCGTTTTGGTCACGCTTGCTCACCTTGTTCAAATCCTGGAAGAGGGCCTCAGTCATAAATGGCATGACCGGAGAAGCCAGCTTCACGATGGTTTCCAAACAAGTATACAATGTTTGGTAAGCAGCTACCTTGTCTTCATTGAGCTTGGTTTTCCAAAAACGGTTACGGTTCAAGCGTACATACCAGTTACTCAAGTCGTCCATTGTAAACGATTGGATGGCTCGAGCTGCTTTGGTAGGCTCATAATCATCGTAGAACCCATCTACTTGCTTGATCAAGTTGTTCAATTTAGACAATATCCAACGATCTATCTCAGGGCGTTTGGCTACTGGAACCTCCGCCTGGCTAAAATCAAATCCGTCCAGGTTGGCATATGTCGCAAAGAAGGAATACGTATTCTTGAGGGTTCCAAAGAACCTGCGTTGCATTTCCTCTATTTTGTCAGACATCTCTGGTTTGCCTGCTTTTCTTTCATCTGGAGTAGTCCAGCTAAATTTCAGGTTATCCCAAGGGTTGGCATTAGAAATCATATACCAACGGGTAGAATCTGCACCGTACTTATCCATTACCATAAATGGATCTACTGCATTACCCAATCGTTTAGACATTTTGCGCCCTTCGGCATCTAGTACCAAACCAGTAGAAACCACATTGCGGAATGCCACTGACTCGAACAACATACCCGCGATGGCGTGCAAAGTAAAGAACCAGCCTCGAGTTTGGTCTACCCCTTCCGAGATAAAGTCGGCGGGGTATACCTCGCGTTGGTCGATCATATCCTTGTTTTTGAAAGGATAGTGTAACTGAGCGTAAGGCATTGCTCCTGAGTCGAACCATACATCTATCAAATCTGGTTCGCGATGCATAGGCTTGCCATTAGGCGACACCAATATCAAGTCGTCTACATAAGGACGGTGCAAGTCAAAGTTTTTACGTTTGAAATACGCCTCTATCACATCTGCGCTCAGCAATGTACTGCCGTCGTCGTCGGTTTTGAGTTCCTTGATATTTTCAAACTCTCCGATGGGGTTTTCTTTCATAAAACCAGCCTTCACCGACTTTTCTACGACTTCGTAAAGCTCATACACCGAACCAATGCATACTTCTTCTTTGCCATCTTCGGTACGCCATATCGGTAGTGGGATTCCCCAATAACGTTGACGAGACAGGTTCCAGTCTACCAAATTTTCCAACCAGTTGCCAAAGCGACCAGTTCCGGTACTTTCAGGCTTCCAGTTGATGGTATGGTTCAATTGGACCAGCTTTTCTTTGGCCGCCGTCGTGCGGATAAACCAAGAATCCAATGGATAATAAAGGACTGGTTTATCGGTACGCCAACAGTGTGGGTAACTGTGCTTGTATTTCTCTACTTTAAATGCCTTGTTATCGGTCTTGAGCTTGATAGATATCAATACATCAGTAGATTTATAGTTGGGATCAGCCAGCGTCTCCGCATCTTCATATTGATGCTTGACATACAGACCCGCAAAATCGGTCACTTCTGGGGCAAAGCGTCCTTGGCGATCTACCAAAGGATGTTCCTTACCGTCCGCGTCTTTTACCATCACTGGGGGCACCCCGTGTTGCATCGTAACCCGGTAATCATCTGCTCCAAATACCGACGCAGTGTGAACTACTCCAGTACCATCCGAGGTAGTCACAAAATCTCCTGGAATTACTCGGAAAGCATTTTTTTCCAAATCAGGATTGGTTACGTAAGGCATCAACTGCTCGTAACGTACCTCTACCAATTCGGCCCCAGCAAATTCTTTTACGATTTCGAAAGGAATCAATTTTCCTTTTTCTTTTTGGTCCCTTGCAGGGTAATCTTCCAACTTAAGGTCTTTGGCCTTTTCAGAAAAATGCTTGCCTACCAAATCCTTGGCCAACACAACCGATATCGGCTCGAAGGTATATTGGTTGAAAGTTTTTACTTTCACATAGGTGATTTTCTCGCCAATGGCCAATGCACAGTTCGAGGGCAAAGTCCAAGGCGTAGTCGTCCAAGCCAGTATGCGTACATCTTCTTGCTCATTGTCAAACAAAAACGCCGAACGTTCATCGCGTTTTACTTTGAACTGGGCCGTGATTGATGTATCGGTCACATCTTGGTAAGCCCCTGGCATGTTCAATTCATGAGAGCTCAATCCTGAACCCGCTTTAGGCGAAAATGGCTGGATGGTGTAGCCTTTATATAACCAATCTTTTTCGTGTAATTTCTTTAGCAGATACCAAACCGACTCGATGTAGTCGTTGTGGTAGGTAATGTAGGGATTGCCCATATCTACCCAATAGCCCATTTTTTGAGTGAGCTTTGACCAAATATCGGTGTACTGCATGACCGTCTTGCGACATTCTTTGTTGTAATCTTCTACTGAGATTTTTTTGCCAATGTCGTCTTTGGTGATCCCTAACTGTTGTTCAACCTTGAGTTCTACTGGGAGCCCGTGGGTATCCCATCCCGCTTTTCGTTTTACCTGGTATCCTTTCAGGGTTTTGTATCGACAAAAAATATCTTTAATCGTACGAGCCATGACGTGGTGAATTCCAGGCATCCCATTTGCCGATGGAGGGCCTTCATAAAATGTGAAGGACGGTTTACCCTCACGGCTACTGATAGATTTCTCAAATATTTGGTTTTCTTCCCAAAATTTGAGAACCTCTGCCTCTAACTTGGCATAGTCGAGGTCTTTGTACTCATTATACTTCATTAGAATTTAAGATATTATTGTCTTTTTATTTAATTCAGTAAAATTAGTAAAAAAAGAGACAATAGTGGTGGGTTTGTCATTTTCATTTTCGGACAAATGATTATAAGCACACTTTAGGCAAAATAAGAGGCAAGTTGTAGCCAGGAATCCTACAAACATATATGGCATTCATCGTATTTTTTGCTAATTATGCAGCCTACTCTACTTATTTACTAAAAGTACCCATTTTCATTTTTTTGAATGGTAGTTAAACCAATTGAGTAAATGGGATACAGTTATTATTTAAAAGCATATCTATGAAAAATTATTTATACTTGATCTTAGCATTGGTAGTGATGTTAGCGAGTTGTGGCAACGATAAAACCAAAGAAGAAACCAATACTAAAGATACGACTACTGCCAAAGCACCGGCCCCCAAACCGAATCAGCCCGAAATCACTGAGATAATGCTTGATAAGTTTGATAAAAAGGCGGTCTTGAAATTTAAATTACCCCGCAAAGAGAATGTAAGCATCTCCGTGACCGATGTAAACGGGGTAGGGCTGGTAAGTGATCAAATCAAGGATGTAGAAGGAGAAAAACAGCATACCATTGATTTGACCAAATACCCCAGATTGAAAGATGGATTGTTTTATGTGTATGTGGTGACTCATGAGGGGAACTTGAAAGCACGCAAAGAAATGATTTTGAAATAATTAGTAAAACTACATAAATAACCTAATCCATTTGGCTGATCTCTCGTCGCTATACTTCTTCAAAAAATAGTTCCGTAGCTTTGGCTACGCAAAGATTTTTTGAATCGCCTAGCAACCAGATATTACACCAAATTTGGATTACTTTATTTTTTCCGTTTTACTTAAAACCTTTGGAATGATTTTGTGATCTGTTTTTGTCAGG
>CALDJV010000070.1 GCA_937899305.1 uncultured Cytophagaceae bacterium | reverse complement strand
AATATTTTTCAATGGATATACTTTTTACCCAACCCGATTGGCAATTGTTTACCAACATCAACACCCTCCCTCAACAAGCCGGAGTACCCAAACATTTACTCCCTCGCCTCATTGCCAAAGAGCTCACCGATAACGCCCTCGATGTAACCACATCAGTGCAAGTATTTCACCCCGATGCTGACAAAGCAGGCACTTTTGTAGTCAAAAATCTGGGCAGTGGCTTTAAAGCGTCCAATCAAGAAATCGCTGATTTTTTTTCTATTAAACGCCCTCTCACCAGTTCCAAACGATTTCGTTTGCCCACCCGAGGTGCATTAGGAAACGGCCTAAGGGTAGTTACAGCCACGGTTTTTTGCCTGGAAGGAAGTCTAAAAGTAGCCACCAATGGACGAATGCTTCAACTGATGCCCCAGGACGATGGTACTACCCTGGTGCAAGAAACAGGTACTTTCGACGAAGCAGGTACTGAAGTACATATCAGTATTCCCAACGATTATTTTTATTATGATACTCTCGAGTGGGCCCAACTTGCTTTGGAGATCAATCAAGGAATCCAATACCAAGGAAAAACCTGCGCTCATTGGTACGATTCAGACAGCTTTTATAATTTATGTTTGTCTACTCCCCAAGAAATTACCGTACAGCAATTCATCCCCTATTTTGAAGGCATTGCCAAAAGTAAGGTCAAAAACCTGGTACCCTCACTCAACCCTATTTCGCTCGCCCACATTGCCCGCGAAGACAGCGAAACTTTACTCGCTGCTTTACAACAGCATAGTAAATACATTGCGGCTAAAAAACTAGGTGCAGTGGGTCCTTTGGAAGGTTTTCCGGCATACGTGAAAATACTGAGTGAATTTGAACTAAAGACTACCCGAGGCCATCAACATGCCACTATTCCAGTAGTCATCGAGGCATTTGCCCGGATCAATGAAAGCAGCGACAAGGCTCGTTTTTTTGTCAATCGTACTCCCATTATCAGCGATGTAGATGTGATTTATAACGCCAAAAGACTCACCATCTACGGCAGTGGCCTCAATAGCAATGTGGACAATCACCGTCTCAAAAACCTTCCCGAAATCTGGGTCAATGTCATTACACCTTATATGCCCATCGTTTCTAATGGCAAAGAACCTGATCTTTCGGTAATAGAGGACCAAATTACCCAAAGCATCGAAAAAGTAGTACATCAATTGCGTCGCAAAATCACTGCTCAAGCCAAAGCCAATGAGCCACCGTCTGCCTCGGTCAAACTCCCTTCTCAGAAACAAGTCGTCCTGAAAAACCTCGATACCGCCATTGACAAGGCCTCGGGTCAGGGGCAATACCGTTATTCATTGCGTCAGCTGTATTATGTGTTGCGCCCCTTCGTCATGGAAGCCACTCAGCGCGAGCTCAAATACCAAAATTTCAATACCATCATTACCGACTATGAATTCGAGACTGGTAAAGATTTACCTGGAGTATATCGCGACGAACGGGGCACTTTGCTACACCCTCACACCCACCAAGAAATCAAGTTGGGTACCAAAAACGTGGAACGCTACCACCGCCCAGTGTTCAATTTCAATAAAATACTCTATTCTGAAAAAGAAGGTTTTTTTGAGATTTTGAAAGATGCTGGTTTTTGTGAGAAACACGATTGTGCTTTGCTTACCTCCAAGGGGTTTGCCAGTAGGGCCGCCCGCGATGTGATTGACTTATTGGCTGAAACCAAAGAAGAGCTCCTATTTTTTTGTATTCATGATGCTGACATTTCGGGTACACTTATTTATCAGGCCCTGCAAGGAGCCACCAAAGCTCGACCTGAACGAAAAGTAAAAATCATCAATCTGGGCCTTGAACCTTGGCAGGGGCTGGCTCTGAACCTAGAGATCGAGACTCTGGAGCGCTCTTCTAAGAAAACTCCCGCCCAGTATGTACTGGATTACGATACCCAAAACGACGCCCCAAAACCATATAAATTTGAGGGGCAAATGATGACACGCTGGGAAGACTGGCTCAAGGAATATCGGATAGAACTCAACGCAATGGATACTCCCACTTTTATCCACTGGCTTGATACCGAGATTTCTAAATACAACAATGGCAAGGTAGTACCCGATGAAGATTATCTGCAAGCCACTGCCGAACAAGATCTTCAGACTACATTGAAAAGCCGCATTCGATCCGAAATTCTTGAAAAAATGGACATCGAGCGCCTGGTGATGGAACGCCTCCAGCAAGAGTTTCCCGAATTACTGGCCAAGGTCAACCAGTTGGATTTGGAAACCCAGATAAGGCAAAAGCTGGAAAACATGCCCAAGAACAGTTGGGGGAAAAGTTTTAGTGAGATATTGAAGGATTTGTTGGGTTGATTGTTTTATTGTTGCATTGCTCTATTGTTCCGCCTACAGCTCATTGTTATATTTTTCTATTGCTACATTGTTCCGCCTTCGGCTAATTGTTAAATGGTTGCGCAAAGCGACGTAAAACTATGGACTATGGACCAATGCTGTTTCCTTAACAAACCAATGTATTATCGTTGATAACCGCCTATTTGA
>CALDJV010000069.1 GCA_937899305.1 uncultured Cytophagaceae bacterium | reverse complement strand
AATACAAAAATAAAAGATATATGTGGTCTTTACGCAAGTAGTCATTTTTTTGTCTCTTAGGTTTATGTAAGAAGTCACACATTTTAAAAAATATAGCAAAGGTAAAACCCAAAAAACCCTCTATATTTACCGATATGTTTATAAGTTAACTTCTAAAAACACACGATAGAAAATGAAGGATCTTTTAGCAAAATTTGAAAATAAGCGCCCAGAAATCGTTTTTGAATGGAAAGATTCAGAAACAGAAGCTGAAGGTTGGGTGGTTATTAATTCGCTGCGTAATGGTGCAGCTGGTGGCGGTACCCGTATGCGCAAAGGATTAAACAAAAGAGAGGTAGAGTCGCTTGCTAAAACAATGGAGGTCAAGTTTACGGTATCGGGCCCTCCTATTGGTGGAGCCAAGTCTGGTATCAATTTCGACCCTGCTGATCCTCGCAAAAACGGCGTGTTGGAACGTTGGTATAAAGCGGTTATTCCTCTGTTGAAAAGTTATTATGGTACAGGAGGTGATCTGAATGTAGACGAAATCCATGAAGTAATTCCTATTACTGAGGAGTTTGGACTTTGGCACCCTCAAGAGGGCATCGTAAATGGTCATTATCATGCCAACGAACCTCAAAAAATCAAAAAAATTGGACAATTGCGTCAAGGGGTTTCCAAAGTAATTGAAAATCAAAATTACATTCCATCCAATGCTTCTCGAAAATACGTAGTAGCTGACATGATCACGGGCTATGGAGTAGCCGAAGCAGTCAAACATTACTATAACATTTGGGGAGGAGATTTTGTGGGCAAACGGGCGATTATCCAAGGTTGGGGTAATGTAGGCTCAGCAGCAGCGGTTTATCTGGCTTACATGGGAGTGAAGATTGTAGGCATCATTGATCGTGTGGGCGGCTTGATCAAACCTGAAGGTTTTGAATTTGACGAAATCAAAGACTTGTTTGTAAAAAAGGACGGTAATAAATTGGTGGCTGACCAGCTGATCCCCTTTGAGGAAATCAATGCTAAAATATGGGATTTGGAAGCAGAAGTATTTATACCTGCAGCAGCTTCTCGCTTGGTTACCAAAGAACAAATTGAACGTATGATTGCTACCAAACTGGAAGTAGTTTCGGCGGGAGCCAACGTACCTTTTGCCGATGAAGAAATTTTCTTTGGTCCAATTAGTGAATTTGCCGATTCTCAGGTAGCCATTATGCCTGATTTTATCGCCAATTGTGGTATGGCCCGCGTATTTGGTTATTTGATGTCAGGTGAAGTAGAATTGAGCGATGAGGGTATTTTTTCGGATACCTCACAGATCATCAAAGAAGCCTTAGAGAAAGTACAAGCGGTACATCCTGAGAAAAAGAACATTGCTAAAGCCGCCTTTAAGATTGCCCTAGAGCAATTGGTTTAGCCGTTCAAAATTACCCGGTAGTTGTAAGTATTTTGGGCAATTGCTAGCTTACAACTACTGGCAATTTTTTCAAAAAAATCATACAAGGCATAAAAATGGAAAAAAAGTATTTTTTCAAGACGCTCCTTTTGCTCCTTATCGTTGGATTGAGCACTCAACCATTCACTGCACAAGCTCAGAAATCAAAAAAAGATTATCTCGTAGAAATAAGGACTTCGTTTGGAAACATCTACTTGGTACTATACGAAGATACGCCCAATCATCGAGCTAACTTTATCCGGTTGGCTAAGAAAGGTTTTTTCAAGGACTTGTTATTTCATCGTGTCATTGATAAAAGCATTATCCAAGGAGGCGATCCACAGTCAAAAAATGCTCCTCAAGGCAAGGTATTAGGCGCTGGTGGAGGAGAATTAGGGCTGATAGCAGCTGAATTACACCCGCATCGATTTCACAAAAGAGGGGCCTTGGCTGCCGCTCGCCAACCCAATCCGGCCAAAGCCTCGAGTGCTTGCCAATTTTATATTGTACAAGGTCGTAGAATTAGTCCACAGCAACTCGCGATGACGGCACGTCAAAAAGGGTTAAGTTATACTCCTGCTCAGAAAAAAATTTATGAGGAACAAGGTGGCATCCCCGCATTGGATCAAGAATATACTGTATTTGGTGAGGTAATCAAGGGAATGGACGTAGTTGAAAAAATTGCTGCTCAGGATACAGGTCGTTTTAATCGCCCTTACAAGGACATCAAAATGAACATCATAGTAAGAAAGGTGAAAAAGAAAAAGATCACTAAAAAATACGGATATCAATATTGATGTTTAGCTCCATAATACCGTTTTAAGGGTGGCATTTCGTCACCCAAATATACTCACCTTGTGCTTCTTTCTTGTAACTGCTATCCAAACGATCCCGCTTCATACTAATTTATTCAGCCTCTCTTCTTTCGTATACAATGGCCTGATTACTCTGATAATCTTTTTAAAAAAATATTTAATATATGTAAAATCCCCTCAACTTATTGACCTTTCTTAGCCCTTCAAAAGTAAACAAGCAGTAATAAACGTTACTGTAATTCAACACTTTAGTGTATAAAACATGTTATATACACTGAAAAATCAAACAAGAAAAGTGAATATAATTC
>CALDJV010000068.1 GCA_937899305.1 uncultured Cytophagaceae bacterium | reverse complement strand
TAAGTGCAGCGACGAATCGGTAGAAACCACATTCACAAAAGAAGGGGGCAAAGGAGCGACCTTATCGGGGCGCTTGAGTTGCAATATGCGAGACAAGACCGATGGGTTGAAATAATGATCCACTGCCTGAATTTTATAATGAATGTGCGGGTTCAACGTCCGTAGATTGATAGAATCGGTATAGGCTGTGTCGGTTACCAACACTTTGTTGATGCGGGTAAATTCATTGTGGGCTCCCTCCGATCGGAAGATGTGGAACCCTTTGACATCTTTGGCTTGTGGCCTTGCCCAACGTACAGTTACTTTCCCAGTGGTATCTACTTTTCCAAATAGCTTGACGGGGGCGTCGGGTGGTATGCTATCGGGCAATTGTACCAAGTGAGGAAAGGAAGTAGCTTCTTCTCCCTCTTTTCCGATGACTTTTACCCGGTAATAAGTAACGCCACTTGCCGCGGTATCAGCAAAATAAGTTTGATCTGCCGCCAACAATTGCTTGTGTAACAGCGCATATTTTCCTTTGGCTTTAGGGGCTTTTTCTACTCGAATCCCTTTTACTTTTGGTTGTATGTTTGCTGGTATTTCCCAGGTTAACTGTACTTTTTGTTTGCGAATTACTGGTTTTTTTAGGGCAATTTGCCAGTGTTGGTCGCTTTTGCCTTTGCCTACCACAACCGAATCAGACGGTGGTCCCAGTTCGGCAAACGGGGTATATCCTCTTATCCGAAAATAATACGTTTGGTTGTTTTGAGGCAACGAATCTATCACGCTCATGAATCGCTGAGGCATGCGTCCTACATCGCCCCGCTCGATGCTTACATGCGGCAATTCAGTAGTCAACTCATAGTTTTTGCCATCCTCGGAGCGCTCAATGTAATACGCATTGTAAATGCGTTGGTAATACAACTGATTCCAGATGAGCATCACTTTATGGTCGCCAAACTGCCCTTGTAGCTCAATGGGCTTGGGCAGTGGTTGATGATCATCTACTCCCACGTATACATTGCCTGCTTTAGCCTTGATTAATTGTTCGGGGCTGGCTAGTTTGATACGGTACAGGTATTTTTCTCCTTTCTTGACTTCGGTATCGGTAAAGCTTAACCCCGAAGCCTGTGCTACCCAAGCGGAGTAATCGGCCGCCATCAGGGCAAATGCAAAACGCAGTTGGCGTTGCTCGGCTTGTTCTACAATTTTGAGGATCTGATGGGCATTATTCACCTCCATTTTTTCACCAAACATGGCCTGATAGGCTACTACGGCTTGGTCGTCTTTGGCCAGTGCGGCTTGCCAATCTTGGGCGGGGCGTACTTTAAAAAATGCCTTACGCAAAGGTAACTTTTGGGGATTGGGTAAAATTTTACCGTTTTGGTATACCAAAAACTTCTCAAGTTGATAACCATATTGCTGGCCGTACTTCCAGAGAAGTGGCGTAGTAGGTGCCCACCGTAGTTTGATTGAATCTTGATAAGCCCTGCTCAGTAGTTTTACTTCGGCTTTGGGTTCTTCAGATTGCGCCTGAGCACCAACAACGTTGGCGAGCAATAGAAGCCATACGAATGCCTGATAAATGATGGCAGATTGTTTCATGAATAATGTCCCTCTTTGATTTTAACCTATGTTCAGTTTTTCAATAAATAGTGTTCTGGGTGCTAATAACTCTTGAGCATCACATTCGTAGTAGATATCTTTTCTCCGTTTCCAGTCCCTTTGGGTATAAAATACTTCACCTTTATTGGATAACTTGCGTTGATCATCATGGGAGGAAAGCCCTTGGTGAGCATATCACTCAGATGCGAAGAAACCTTGGTACCTTGAGCAATGGCATTGGCCACGGTGTGCTGTAAATTGGACAGATCGTTGGCGGCATAATAGGCTATGTCATAAAAGACATGGAGATAAGGAGCATTCGTGCCAGGGTAAGTCAAATCAGTAGGGTTGAGGGTTACTCTGGTTTCAAATTGGCATAGTCCAAGTCCTTTTACTGGGGGAACTCCTATAGAGGTGGGTTGCCGCCAGTTGATGTCGATGCCTTGGCCAAATGGGTAACCATTGTAAATCGTTGGATCTAGTTTTTGCCGGTGCCAGGGGGTCTGATCAAAATCGGCTTCTAGTTGAATCAGTGGAGGAATGTTGTACTGATAACCATTTCGGCTTACCACAATGCCTTCTAATTCAATTTTATCAAAAAGCTCATCTCCTTTGATGTAGTTGTACATCACGTCTACATTAGACATTACAAACATGAAGTTCCCTTTTTGAAACTGTAAAGCGCTCAGTTTATCCGCCAACGTGTGGTATTTACTGGCTCGGAAGTATATGCCTTCTGCATCCAGCACCGATTGTTCCTGATAGTTTTGTTGGGTAGCGGTGATTTTCTTGTTGGCTACCGTTACCGTATCGGTACTGGTCACAATGGTTTTGGCATCGTTGCGTACGTTGGCATCCAGGGCTGTAGTATTGGCTTTTGGCAGGTTTACAATGTCTAATTGATAAATGGTAGCGGGTTGTAATCCGGCTTCGCTGATATTAAACTCCAGGTTTTTGGTGGATGCATTGTAAGTAAAGTCAATGTCTGTTTTCTCCCCGGTTTGGGTATTGGTCCAACGTATTTTCTGGCTTTCCCATTCCGAATCATTTCCTAGTTCAAACAAATAGCGTTGTCCCATATGCAATTGGATAGACCCCTGGTTGGTTTCGCCTTTGTGCAAGTGTAATTGATTGATGACGGGGTAACTTGAGGCAATATTGAACAGTGGGACATAGTTTGGCGCAGTTCCAGTGGTAAACGAAACCTGTTTTTCTTCGGTAAAGGTAGAATCACCCGCGTTTACCATTTGCCAAGGCCTTCCACCTCTTCTTTCTTCAAATATCAATCGTGCTTTGACCGTAACGGAAGCTTGTGAAGGCAACACGTCATGGGTTTGAAAAACCGCCACATCCTTGTCTGGGTTCCACTTGAGAACGCCCGCCAATGTTTGCCCACCTGATGTGACTTCCAATTTATCTAACTTGGCCCTGAAATCCACTGGGTTGCCGTCGTTGTCTTCTATTTGGAATACGATGCCCACGGGCATATTAAATGCTACTTGAGGAGTAGTAAATACATCTACCGCCCCGTCGAGATCGGTAGGGGTGATGTCAGAAATGATTTTCACGTCTGACAGCAAGGCGGCCCCACTGTTATCTATTCCTATCAGTTTACAGTGTTGGCCCAATTCCACCGAAATTTTAAATTTGCCTTTGACCAGGCCTCCCAAAATTCTAAATCGGCCGCCCAGGGTACCTTTTACCCAGGTAGGGTTAAAAAATTGTAGCTGGGCCAGCAAGGCAGCGGATACCTTACCAATGCTAATTTTTTTCCTTTTATACTTGATACCCACATCACCCAGTACAAATACATAGGCTTGCCCTTGTCCAAACCAGCCATTGACCCCAATGGAACCCGAACGGCCTTCACATCTTACAGTGGAAGCGTATTTCTTATAACTGATGTCAAAACCCAAACCTACGTGGGCATTGAGATAAGCAATGACGGCATTGAATTTTTTCTCGGTTTCCAGGTGAAACCCAATGGCAAACCCTTTCCCTTTCAGCATTTCATCTGAATCTCGGTTATCTACCGATCGGGCATTCATTCCCAATATGTCTAATACTTCTTGGGGAGGGGGTGGAATCTCTGGTATGGAAGTACCCGTCATAAGATAAATACCAGTGGTGGTCTTGATCTTGGCTACTTCCGATTCTACCCTGATTCGATTGTCGGGGGTTCCAATGTGGACATACCATTCATCAGGAGCAAAGTGCATGACCATTTGCCCGTCACCTTTCATTTTGGCAGCGCCTTTGTCTATGTTTAGCTGTACCCCCGCCACCATATGAAATACCCGGTTTTCTACATCATAATCTATGACCACCTGAGCACTGATGGCTGATGCATCCCGGCGGTCTTCGGGGGCTTTTACCAGGTCTTTTACCTTTACTTTTTCTTCATCATTCAAGAAATACGCGTACCCTTCAAAACCAAAGTACTTGATCCCCCCGTGCTGGTTAAAGGCCAACTCAAAGGTAACGTCTCCCTGGAAGGTTTTGGTAGAACTGGCTCCACCAAGTACTACGGTGGCCTTCAATCCAAGTTTGGTATCTGCATCGGGAATGTATACGGTACCAGTAGCCGTTTTTCCCAAATCACTTATGGGGCTGGTTTCGATTTGTTGGCGTTTGCGCATGCGCGAATACAAACCTCCCCCAAAACCGTAAATAGCCAACCCAGTAGGCCCTAGTGGCAACCCCGAACCAAATACCGCCAAGGCATCGGCATACCAGTAACGCATCCCGTTTACATTGCCAAAAATGGCCGAGGCCCGCATTCCAAAACCACTCCCTGCTCCGGTGCTAATGGCCAACATGATGCTGCCATTGAAACCGTTGCCATATACTTTGTCATTTTTAAAGAAGCGAAGTTTCCCCTTGAGCATAAAAGAACCTTGATCTACATCTATTTCTGCTCCATGAATTTGAGTTCCCTTGTAACGCCATTTGTGGTAACCATTCTTTTTGTATTTGGCCCCAATCAAAGTAATGTATCCTTCGGCCGGAACAGCGTCGGTAAAGTTGAACTGTACTCCTAGTTTAATTGCTAAATAAGCGGTTTCGTCGGCTTGTTTGCTGTCAGAAAAAGTCTTGGTAGAATCACTTTGAGTGATTTGTCGCTCATTCATGAGACTCAACTCAATAATCTGAATGGGAAAATTGCCCGCTTCTTTTTCTCCAAAACTCACATCTACTTTATCAAACTTATCTACTCCATTGCTGGAAAGCTCTAAGCCTTCAAAGCGGATTTCCTCTATGTTTAAGATTTTGTTATTCACGGTAAAAACACCCGTTAAAATGGCGCGAGGGTATACTTTGCCTTGGCTTATTTTGGCCTCAAGGTAGGTCTGGGTCAAGAGCAGTTTACTACCAACGCCAAACATGGGGATGTTGATAGGGCGGTCGGTCCCCGCGGCAAATAAGAATTCGTCGTTGGCAAAATCCAACATTGCCTTGTAACTCAGGTAACTGCTTTTTTGATGAGTACTATCTTTTTGGGTACTGTCGTTTCTGGTACTATCAGCGTCATGGTCGTCTTTGGGGGCAAGCGGCAGGTTAATTTCCCCTTCCATCTCAAAATAGGTGAGGGTATTGGCCTGAAAAGCAAAAGCCAGATAATCTACCGAAAAGGCCCAGCCGTCTAACTTTCCGTCTTTTCTTGATATCAGGTTGGTTACGGATACGTTCCCCGTAAACCCTGTTTCATCCAGTACCAAACCTTCTCCTAAAAATACCACTCTATTTCTCATTTGGGTGGTATCATTGCGCGTAGTGTCGCCCGATTGATTGGATTCGATAAACCTTGGCAGCGCCACCTTGATGCTCCGGAAGTAAACACCTTGCCAAAGCACACTGTTGGGTTCGGGCAACCAGCTGGCGTCGTAGTTATCGGGAAACGAAAAACCAGCGGCATTGCGAGAATCGCTAAAATCGAACACGGCATCTTCTACCCTAAAACCCAGCCCCTCGATGCCTCTAATCTGAAAATCGGGCATGTGGAGTTTCACTACCAAGTCGTTCCAACTACGAACCTGGGTAGAAAAATTGGTGACAATGGGCGTCTTGCCTGGTTCCCCATTTTCTAAATCTTCTACTAAATTGGTAAAGGTGACTTCACCGCCTATTCCCAATTCTTTGAAGCCGTTACAGTCTACCGAAACATAGGTTTCATGGGCTTTTAGGTTGAGCAATACCCCTTTTGTAAATTTTAAAGGAATGTCTTCCAACAGTTTTAGCCGGGCTTCACCTACAAGCCCTCCTTCCGAACTCACCATCATGGAGCCTTCAAAAGCGAGTCTTTTTCCGTTGGGAGGGGTGAGCGACATTCGGGTATTTAATCGTGCATTCCCATTGGGGTCTACCAATATACTGTCAATCAATACGACGTATTCTATACCCGCAATTACTCGTTGAACACCGATGGGTAGTTGAATGGGGGCGGTGATGTTTAAGGTCTTGACAAGTAAGTCGTTGTTTTTTACAAAATCGTGCAGCCGGTGAATGGCATTTGCTTTTTGACGAGTGGTACTATCGTTGGCATTCAACTTTTGTGCGTAGAGTTGGTCCAACAACTGATCGGCTTGTTGGGCTGCACTTACATAATGAGCTGTCGAAGAAAATTGTCGAAAGCTTCTGGCATTTTGAGGATGATAAGTCGCTCGATTTTGTTTGGGTTTTGTAACAGTTTTGCCTGACTTTCGGTTAGAAGAAAAGACCCTTGTGGTATCATTACTGGCAAAACCAGACAGGGTAATTCCTAATACCAAGAACAATGTATATATGGTAATAAATAGCTTGTTGTTGTACTTGAAACTTGTAACAAACATTGATTTGTTGTATTTATAATATAGTAAAAAAATGCACCCCTCAATAAGAGTATTTGAGGATGCAAAGATGGGCTAAAAAGGAGAGGACGACCCGGACATATTCGGCAAAAGACAGGATAAATCACGCAAATGCATTAAAAAAGGCCTGTTAGCCCTCATTTATTGCCTTGTAATCTTATCAGGTTATTTTTGCAACTGAACTGTTGTTTTCGCTTTTTTCTTAAAATAAACTGCTAATCAAGTAAAGAAGTGTATTGTATTAATCCAAGAAATGCTAGCGATATTAAATGATATGACTTAATCAGCCAATGAATATAAAAACTGCTATTTACCTTTTATCTTTTCTTATCTCTTCACTCTCTAGCTTTGCTCAGGTCCAGCGTTTTTCTCAGGTTAAAAATTATACAACTGACGATGGCTTGCCTCATAACATTGCCTATAACCTTATACAAGATCATAAGGGCTATATATGGATTTGTACAGATGATGGTTTGGCTCGTTTTAATGGTAAAAGCTTTAAGACTTACCGAAGTGCTGATGGTTTGCTTAACAATTACATCATTAATATCAGTGAAAATAAAGATGGCAAGCTTTGGGTGGGCTCTTGGGAAGGGGGGCTGAATTATGTATACAACGATTCGGTCTTTACCCCTAAGCTAGACGTAACCCTGTCTCGAATTGCGCATTTACAAGTTCGTGATGATCAAATGTGGTTATCGGACCAGAAAGAACATTTGTACCCCTATACTTATGTAAACAATGCCTGGAAATTTAGTCACGCCCCCAAGGCAAAAATCTTGTATTTGACCAAGGACTCTTTGCTCAAGTACGATGCTTTTATATATCCTGAATTGCTTGATAAGACAGGTTATGCCGCAGCCTTGGAAAATCCGAGAGGATACATCACCACTGATAAGGTCAAGTTGATGTATCGTGCCTTGCCTGGCATTTGGCAATATCACCAAGGCGGTACTTTTACTCCTTTTATGCCCGAGGTAACCAAAAATGATACAATCTATGGACTGCACCAAGATGCTACACAACGATTCTGGATGGGGGCCAAGGGCAAAATCATCACGGTAGACGCTTCCCAAAAAGTAAAAGTCATTCAAAAAGGTTTGCCCAATGGTAGGATTTATAATATAAAAAGCACCCGTGATGGTAAAATTTACTTTATCATCGAGGACATCAATCTCAACCACCGTAAGGCGTATTGTTATGATCCAGTGACGCAAACCAGTATTGATCTTAAGGCAAGACTTGGAATGAAAGCTTTGCCAGTAGAAGTAGTCGTAGACCAAGAAGACAATGTGTGGCTTATTACCAATGGAGAAGGGGTATATTGTATTCCAGCTACTCCCTTTGCCAACTTTAACGAATCACAAGGCCTTTCTACCGCTTTTGTCAATACCATTAATGAAGACGCCAGAGGCAATATTTATGTAGGTACCATCGATGGGTTATTCAAACTCAAAGATGGAAGATTTGTCCGACA
>CALDJV010000067.1 GCA_937899305.1 uncultured Cytophagaceae bacterium | reverse complement strand
GTTTAAACTAACAGAAGCTCTGCCAACGGCTAAAAAGCAACGAAGTGTAGCGAAGAGGGATAAAACCAAATCGGACAGTTATTGCGAACGTGTTACTTATTTTAACATCTCAGTAAACTTATCTACCTCCCTCATATTCAATTCTATGTATTTCATTCCGGTCAGGTGACTTTGCGGCTCCAGGTAAATAAAACGTTTGTCTTTGCGTGATTTCACGGTGATCTCTTTGAATGATATCAAATAAGATACTCCTCTGAGGCTAACAACAGGGGTAGGCGGTTCATCGTGGTGCTCAGTAAAATAAAAATAAAAGCTATCTCGGTATTGGGTGCCAAACAATATACGTTTACCTACCACGATTCTCAAATTGGTGAGGGTCACTTTGCAATCAGGTGCAAATTCAGATTTGTTGAAGTAACGAATGTTGACTTTCACTCCTTCTTCTTCGTTCAATATCTTTTCGTTGGGCAATAATGTTACCTCGTATTTTTTGTTTCGGCTTACAAAAGTCAACCCTGCCAAAACAACTACAATGAGGACAATGGCTCCAAATACATACAACCCTTGACGACTACTTAAACTCCATAAGCCCGTAAATATCAATAAAATACCTACTACAATAATGGTGAGTTTTTCGGGGTAGCCAATTTTCATGTGATGTGTCGATAAGTTTTGAGAACATAACCTCGTAAGATCCAACGATTTTTGTAAAATCAATCAGATCTACAATCATTTTATGGTAAAAATGAATTTAATCATACTACTGGACATTTTTCGTTTGTGGAGACACAAACGAAGGCGACCGCGCCGTGGGCAGTGTCTTCACTGCCCACTTTAGCCAAAATATCTAGTAGTATGGAATTTAATAAAAAAACCTGAGGTAGTCACATCTCAGGTTTTTATTTTGTTTATCAATACGCCTCAAAACACCTTCAATTACTTTGAATACTTCATTGAAGATCCTGACCAATGTATTACTCAAAATTGACTTTGGATACCTTTTTCCAAGGGATGTATTCTTTGTTTTCGCCTTTGGCCAGTACAATTATACCAGTATGACGCTCCGATACATCTTGAGTATCACCCAGTACAATTTTTTGCCCTGACTTTAATTCTACCTCAGCTGAATAGTAATTCTTGGGAGTAATGCTTTTGATGATAGCAAAAGGGATTTGATGCTCCAAATCACCTACTTTACCATCCAACAATTCAATCGGAAGTTTTTCATCCAAATCGTAAATAAGCTGTCCACTAATGGTGCGTCCGTCGGTTGTAGTTACGGTACCTCTCAAGAGCGCAGGTGATTTGTAACTATCGTACCCCAAACCCGATTGTGGATTGTCTACAAAGGTCACATTTCTAAATTCGTCCCAGTCGATGTCTACCCGACCAAATAAATGATGTGATACAATGATGCCACGGTTACCGTCTTCCACATCGTTGGTACCAGTAAGGTATACTTCTCGCCCTGACTTAAGTTTTACGAGGCTTCCCCAACGGTGCTTTTTGATAGACTTGATATTTTTAAAAGGGATTTTCATGCGGCCATCTTCACTCCTACCATTCAATATATCATTGCTCAAACGTTCGTCATGATCCCATTGGATAATACCCGTAAACTTCCCTTTGCGGGTTTCTACTGTTCCCCAAAGTGGATTACCCATTTTTGCTTCAAGCTTAGCCGGCGTTTTCATAAAGTCTACTTGGTCGATGCGACTCCATCGTATAGATAGCTCTCCCAGTTCTTTGTCCATCACCCGTACTGTGGCTCCTATATCGTTCGATCCACCTTTTAGCCTGATTTTGGTGTTATTTTTCAATAATAACTCTACCCTTTTGCTTCCAGTGATGCGCAAAGACCGAATGTCTCCAAAACGACAAGCAAAGGTATGGGTATAGTCATATCGGCTAAAATTATAGTTTCCATAGTTACGATGGCGACGACGATAACGGCGGTCTAATTCACGCATATCGGCTCTTGACAAATAATCAAGGTTGTCGTTGTGGGTTTTGCTTGAGTTAAAAATATCGCTCCAATACGCCTCTTCTTTTCCCCAACGCAGTTGTCCTGTATATTTTTTACCGTCTACCGTAGTGAGGGTTCCGTAGATAAGGCCTTGGTCTTGAGCCTGAAGGGCAGGCAACCACAACAGTTGTAACAATAAAGCAGTCAAGATTTTTCTAAATGGGCTTTTCATAAGAAATGGGTTTTTAGTATAATTTGGTTATATATTCAGCTGTTGCTCATTCAGGTTGGGGTATCTTGTCGATTCCTTTGGTTTTTGAGTTCCAACTCATCCACCTTTAAACAGCTTCTGGTTCAATGATGTATATTCTTGGGTAAAGGTTGCGTGGAAGGAGAAAAATATGCGAAAATTATCAATAAAAACACCCTATCGAGCTATTACGATAGGGTGTTGGACATTTTGCATTTACGATTTATGGACTTTCTTCTTTAATCTTTTGTTTTGTTGTTACTTCAAGAATTTGATCGTTACCGAAATACCCTGCTTGAAGCAACACTAGTGTTAAAGTGTTGTGTTGGTTAAAGATATCTGTGTAGTTCATTGTGTTTGTAATAGCATTACGGGGAGGGGGAAAAAAAAATGGAGAAATCAATCTAGAAAAACTTTTGTTTTTTTGATAAAGATCTTACTTTCAATACATTACAAGTAAACAAACACCTAACACTCCTTATGGAAGAATCAAAAAAATACTTTGAGGCCAATCAGCAAATGTGGGATGATAAAACCCCGATACACGCTCAGTCAGCTTTCTATGATGTGGCCACATTCAGACAAACCCACAATAGCTTAAACCGTATTGAGCAAGAAGACATAGGCGATGTGCAAGGTAAATCCTTGTTACATCTGCAATGCCACTTTGGTATGGATACCCTCTCTTGGGCAAAAAAGGGAGCTCACGTTGTTGGAGTAGATTTTTCTCAAGAAGCCACCGACTTGGCCACTTCATTGAGCAATGAACTTGGCATTCCGGCTCAATTCATTTGCAGTAATGTATTAGAGCTAAAAGATAAGATTGATCAACAATTTGATATTGTATTTACTTCGTATGGGGTCATTTGTTGGCTGCCTGACCTCAACCTTTGGGCTCAAACCATTCGGCAACACCTCAAGCCAGGTGGATTTTTTTACATAGCCGAAACCCACCCTTTGATCATGAGCTATGACCTAGACAATTACCAACTCAAATACAGTTATTTTTATCAATCTACCCCCGATGAAGAAACTATAGAGGGTACTTATGCAGATTTGGATGCTCCTCTGAAACATACCGAATATACTTGGGGACACAGCCTATCTGAGGTGATCAATGCATTGATCAATCAGGGGTTACAAATCGATTTTTTGAACGAATTTCCTTATTACCCTTACAATTGCTTTCCAAATATGGCCGAAACCAGTACGGGCAGTGGTCTTTGGCAAGTGAAAGCGTGGGGAAATAAGATACCTCATTTGTTTACGCTTAAGGCCACTTGTCCTCAGTAGACCTAATTAACTTCGCTAAACTCAGCACAGTAAAGCTGTAGATCAATAAAACAACCAATTGAATGTACTGTTTCATTTGGTCTCCTTGTCAGTAAGACCAAATGAGGGGAAGTTGTTGGTGATCAAGAAAACCCGATATACACGCGCGTCCAATTCGGTGGTCTTAACGAAGGGAGACCACCGAAAACGGTACGTGAATCAATATTTTCCACCCACTTAATGACATTGAGATGTAGTAGTTAGCAGTTCATTTTTGGGTCAAAAAATCAAAAGTAATGGCGTAGAACACATCAAATGTTTTGGGATCTTTCGATGATTTTAGTCGGTTGAGCACTCCCATAAAATGCCCATGGATGTATTCGCTCAACTCCTCAGCCGAATAATCAGAACGCACCTCCCCTTGTGCCTGTGCTTCTTCTAAACAACGTGTTACCATCGTTAAGAACCGATTATATTGCTTGTCTAACATTTGGCGCAAGGTTTCGTTTTGCCCCCCTATTTCCAAGGTAAAATTATTCACCAAACAACCATATTGATAACCTTCGGTTTGGTTGGCCTGGAAAAAGCCCTGATAAAATTTTTTTAAACGCTGTAGAGGGCTTTGCGATTTAGGTTCCAGAAACTGAGCCATCATAGCCAAATTATTGTCACCATATAATTTCAATACTTCTAAACCAAACGCTTCTTTGCTTTTGAAAAAATTGTAAAACGATCCTTTTGGAATTTTACATTCTTTTAGTATTTGATTAATTCCTGTATTGTGGTAGCCTTGTTTTCTTAAAATCTGTTCTCCTTGTTCCAGTATAGCCTGTTTATCGTGTTTTATATTCATAGGTTTCTTATTTACCCGTTTATCGTACTTCTGAGTCTATTATTTTCAATTAGACTAGTCATTCTAATCAACCTTAAGTGTATAAAAAAAGTTGCGCTTCCAAACAAAATAATCCTTTTGTTAACTAATAATTGGCTGAAAATCAACTAATAAAACCTAACGGAAGGCGTAAGGCCTTTACCACAATATCCCAAGCATCGGCTTTAATCGTAAAACGCGCTAACGCTATCTGTGAATGATTTTGCCATTTTTTACGAGTGCTTCCCCATACCCTGGGAGACAATAAAATGATCGCATTTTGGGAAGTTTTTGATGATAATAGACTTTCAATGGCAGTATTGATTTCACTTACAATTTTCTCTTCGATGATGAGCTTAGGGGCTAATTTTTTTAGGTCTTCTACAATGCTTTTAGACATAGGCTTATCCAGTTCTATCAGTATGACCTTTTGTATCGAGTCGTCGATGTCTTGTAATAAATCAGACGCTAGTTCAATAGGTACATTGTATACAGGTAAATGGTATTGTTTGGCCAACTGGTTTACTTCCTCAAAATGAAATCCAGTAGTCAACAAAGCTTTTACAAAAGATGGGATTTTGGTATGAGTTGGTTCCTGACTGTGCAAGCAAACAGGTAATACTGGTACTTGATATTTTTGGCTGATCTCCTGCCCATGCCCGGTAGCCTGTGACAAAGAGCATTCTACAAAAGCAATTTCTGGTTTTTCCTGTGCTTTTATCTCAGCAAGTTGGGTAAGGTAACGAAACACTCCTAAACTTGAGAAAGTATTATTTTGCTGAATCACTTCATTTAATTGATAAAATAATTGCTCAAGGCGATCACGATTACTCGAAATTTCCTCAAAAGTAGTACCGTTTGCTACAAAAAAGCCACTGCGATCTTTAGCAACTGCCAATCCCATATTGACTAGCTCTCGGTAGGCCTCTAAAATAGCCAACCTATTCACCCCCCATAAGTTTTCAGCTTCTCTTATGGAAGGTAGCTTGCTACCTGGTCGCCATTTTCCAGTAGCTATTTCATATACACATTGCTTGATGATAAAATCGTGTTTTTTTTCTTTCATACTATCTTATTTGTGGGAGTCTGTGGTTATAATTAACTGGTTAGTAAACACTTATAACCCAATAAAATATCTGTAAATATTCAATTTTAATAAATAAGCTGAAAAAACAAAACCAAAATTGTTATGTTTTTCATAACAGATTAATATATTTGTTATAAATAATATAACAGATTTTAACCATATCATCATGACCTTTTCAATAAAATACCTCTTAAATCTAGTGCTATTTATAATGGTAACTTGTCTAGATACTCATACCACTCAAGCGCAATCACTGATCAATAAAGCTGAACGCCTTTATCATCAACACCAGCCTCACAAAGCAGCCAAGCTTTATCAACAGATAATGCAAAGTAATACTTCTAAAAGTGATAAAACACTTGCCGCCAAGCAACTGGCTTATATAGAAGGACACCTATATAAACATATGGCTCAAGCGCGTAATTGGACAGCTCAAGGGTTGAAGTATCAGCATAACCAATCTCGACTTCATCAAAATTTAGCTGATTTAGAAAGAGAACACCGGCAATTTACCAAAGGAAAAATAGCTGCTCGTCTGGCTGTAAAAACTGCTCAGTCTAAAATGGATGCTTTTTTGGCAAATGTTACCTTATGCCGCATTATTCTGGAAGAACAAAGAAACAAACTAAAAAATAAGCAACCATTGAACCCGCAGGAAATCAAAATGGCTCAAAGTATCATGGTTGGTATCACCCGTTTTACCCCCACTATTACAAGTAATTTTAAGTTACAACTTGGTTTGGCTTTGTTAGCTCAAGATGGTTCAGCTCTTTACCAAGCCTGGCGAGGTTTCTTTTTATTAGCCAAAAACGATTCACCTCCAGTTGTCATGCAGCAAGCTCACAATTTGATAAAAAATGTATGTAAGTATTGGAAAGGTACGCCCTTAGATAACTCACAAGCACAACAATTATTTTTGGGTTTGTTCAAATCAAGGCTTTTCGAAAATGCCCAAATGGCTCAGGTACTCTTCCCTATAGCCACAAAATGGAAAAACAAGGAGATAAAAGAAGCACTTGCTTACTTAGATTTTATGCAAAAAGCGCAACAAAAGACCTACCAATTTTATACACAAATGGTTTTAAAAAAACCTGCTCCAGGGCATTTAGATCGTATAATCTTACCACTGGCTCAAAAGCTTTGGCAAGCGCTGAATTGGAGTAATAAGCCTCTAAAATTTGACCTTGAAGTCCTCCAAGTGGTCTTGGAAAAAAAATTTGGTGCTCAGTATGCATTTGGGTATACCAACGGTTTTCCTTGTTTTTATGGAGGGCATTCTGTATTGGATCAAACCAAATCAGTAAGTCAATATGGAAAAAAAGGAGGTATTCGTTTTATTTCGCTAGATGGTATCGTAGGCAATGACTATACTGGTTGGTATCGTAAAAATATTCGTGTAGGAGGATGGGCCAATAAAAATAAATTTGTGCAATTACGTCCTGCTTATGCTCATAATGGAGTACCTCAATGGAGCCGATTAACTGATTCGATAGAACGAAAAAAATACCTGGACAAAATGCAGCAACAGCTGACTGAAGATGAAGCCATTGCGAAAAAAAATCCTTATGCTTATTTACCAGGACTCCAAAAGCAAGTCGAGTATCAAGAACTACAACATATTTTGAAAGATGTAAAATCAAAAACAGGCCAATCGGCCAATCTACAACTGGCTTTTATCAATTATCTTAAAAACCTCACCCAGGAGGTAAGCATTTTTATTCACGAAGTACGTCATGTAATCGATCAAAATATATCTGATCAATTTTCAGCAACTGAACTGGAGTATCGGGCCAAGCTTTCCGAAATTGTACTTTCTCCTTACCCCAAATACTTCTTTATCCGACAAGTGATGGTGCCAAGTATTGGTACCCAATCTTCTCACGGACAAGCCAATCTCAAAATTATCAAAAACCTTGTGCAATGGATGAATCAAAACGCCACTGCTATCAAGGGATTTAACGCAAAACGCCCTGCTCTTTTGCAGTTCAATTTACTAACCGAAACTCAATTAAAATTATCTTTGCAATCACTAGATCCTCTAGCTCCCAAAAAGAAACAAAAGTAAACCTATATCCAAAGCCTAATGCTTTTGAGAAGCATTAGGCTTATATAACCTTCTCAATATTACCTCAAATAATTTTACACCGTCAATACTTTGTCTATACAACTTTTTGGTAATTGGCACACTCAAATCTTATTTTTGTAGAGAGGGAAAATTGAACTTTTTTAATCTACACTCCATTAAGGTACTACCCATTTTGTTACGAAATAATATCTGATTCATCATTTTTTTTCGTCCAACTTTACAAGTAATTTATCAAAATTGTACAATATATTACCTGAAAATTTACTTGGTAATCAGTTAAAAAAAAGTGGGGGTAACACCAAGGTAGGACTCAATTATTAGATAATTGATCATTAGTGAGCGGTACATTATTTGTCAAGTCTTCCCAAGAATTCTAA
>CALDJV010000066.1 GCA_937899305.1 uncultured Cytophagaceae bacterium | reverse complement strand
CTCAGTATAGTTACGCTTGGGCATAATAGGATCCTTAGATCCATTGGGCTTCATAGGTTCAAAGAAGTAAGTACTATTGGTACCCATTTCGTGGAAGTCAGTCACCACATTGGGATACCATTGATGATACCATTTGAGTTTGCTTTGACTCTCCGGATGAATGGCCAAAAACCAATCCCGGTTCAAATCAAACCAATAATGATTGGTGCGTCCGTTGGGGTTGCTTTCATTGTGTTCTATATCGTAGCGGTCGCTTACCTTGGGGTTACCCCGGCGGGTATTGACCCAGTGGGTATGTCGAGCACGTCCATCAGGGTTTAGGGTAGGATCAATAAAGACCACCGCATTTTTGAGTAGGTTTTTAATTTCTCCTTGCTTGGAGGCCACCAAAGTATAGGCAGTAAGCATACTGGCCTCGGTACCTGAAGGTTCGTTGCCGTGGACATTGTACCCTAGATTGACCAAGGTAGGCTGGTCGTTAAAGTTGGTTACTTTTTGGGAGGGGTTGGCGATCTCAAGTTGTTTTTTCTGGATTTGGGCCAGGTTTTGGATATTGCTTGGATCGCTGATAGCTAAAATGACCAAGGGACGAAGTTCGTGGGTGCGTCCATATTCAGTTATGGTGGCTCTATCTGATAGTTCAGCAAGCTTACGCAAATAAGCCACTACCAAGTCGTGACGGGTATGGTATTCGCCAATAGCATAGCCCAAAAATTGCTCAGGAGAGGGTATTTTAGGGTCAAAAGGTCCTTTGCCTTGGTAGAAATAATCTTGACTAAAGCCGAGACTTACCATACACAATGTAAAGGGGATAAAAAGTAGTCGTAAAAGTTGATTCATGTAAAAGGGTTTAAGTTTTCCAATGAAAAGGTACGACAAAAAAAGATAAACCAGAAATTGACCACAAAAGGGCATTTAGGAGGGGTTAAAACCCTCGCATTTTTGTTAGCTTTACATTATTTCCGACAGTTTTCGTAAATCAAGTTATGTTTTTAAAAAAGTACAGCAATCGTATTTATCAATATCTGGATGAAAATAACCGGTTTCCAATAGCTAGTTTTAAATCAGTGTTTTTTGAAGAAAAAGGAGAGCAGGGATTGAGAATTAGGTACGAAGATAGTCCGATGTATTTTGAAGTCCTTACCCAGAATAGTTTTCATCAATTTGTAATAAGAGGAACTTGGTTTGAAAAAAATTATCCAGCGCATTATATAATCGCGACTAAATCTTCTATAGAGCATATTATATCAGGGATAAAAAATTGGTTGTTGCAACAACTGTGGCCTTATAAAATAGAAGCAGATGAGGAAGATCTTTGGCAACGTTTACAAGCAAATCATCAAGGTGTGGACAGTTTTATGGATTTTGAAGATCAAACCAGTTTTACGGAAGATGAAAAACTCCAGGTCCGTTTGAAGCTAGGCGAAGTAAAAATGTTGATGTTAGAAACCTATGACTTCAATGAAGCGCAGACCGATAAAGTTCTGAAAAGCCTACAATATCTGGACGAGCGTTTAGACCGAGTCAACAAAACCGATTGGAGGGGCATTGCGATATCAACAATGATGAGTTTAATCATCGCCTTGTCGGTCAATACAGATACGGGCCAGGCCATTTGGAAAATGTTCAAGTCGGCCTTTCAAAATTTACCTCACCTGCCTATGCCTTTTTAAACCGATTTAATTATAAATTGAACGAATGAAAGTCTGTCATCTTTTGAAGTTATGGATCGTTTTATGGGTGGTTGCTACCGGTTGTACCCAACGTCAAAATAACGATACTACCGATACCACCTCAGGTATAGATACCATCCAAACGACTATAGGTTCTTCTTCAAAAAAGAAGGAATCTGTGACCGATCAAGTAGTCAATACGGCCAAAACGCTCCTCAAAAATGTAAAAGGGTGCTATACTCCTGCTTTGGTACCCATTAAGTTTTGCCTCAATGCCCAAGGGAAATTCAGTGTTCATAACGCCCAAAAATTTGTATTTGCCTTGGGGGCCATCGACCTATCCAGTTCAGCTACTTTTACTGTACCCAAAAACAAATTGATTGTACAGCTCAATATGCCAGCTAAATCTTACTTCTACGAAATCAAGCGAGACGAACAACTCAAGATCAGAGTAAACGGAAAGGCTTTTTTAGCCATAGAGAACCATCGCATCGTCATAGATGCCGAAACAAACAAGGATTTGGCCATTGTCTTTGAGAACGCTGACAAACCTACTACTGAAGCCAACGATGCTTTCTTAAATCAGTTTTTGGGCATAAACAAAGGAATGGGGGTAGGGCAAGTAGTGAAAAGATTTGAGGTAGGGTATGAGGTAACAAGAGCTGCAATTGACGAAGACTTTGCGGCTTATGAGTTTAGAAAACCAGCTAAAAATGAGGGTCATGTTACTCCGGTAAAAAAAGATACCGCTTCAACTCAAAATCAATCCGATACCCTTAGCAAAAGTGTTCCTTTGTTGATGAGTGTGGTATACCGTCGAAAATCTGGAGAAATTGTCGCGATTCTGGCCAATAAAATGCAATCAAATGCGCCCAAGACCAATATATTTGCCCTGGCCAAATCGCGAAATATCGTAGATTACAAAGTCAATCTGTTTCGTTCGGTCCGAGGAGACATTAAATCTTACCTTTCTAATTATGAGGCGATCAACGAAACCAAACATAGCATTACCTTTATTGTGCCCTGTAATTACAGTTGTTTCCCAAAACTTACCTTTGTCACTCGAGAAGAAGATCTATATAAATGTTCGCGCATTTCACTTTATTTTGAAAAGGCGAAAACGCCTGTAAAACAGTATTTAGTAACGCTTTCAAAATAAGTGTCCGATTTGGTCATATGCATGAATTGTTGGGTGAGGCATTTTTTGCGCCCATAGCAGTGCTACGGGCAATAAAAATAACGAAGCTCAGCAGTTCAGGAAGTAGAGAAAAACCGACAGTTATTGCGAACGCGTTACTTAGGCCGTTTTTGACCCCAAACCTCCTTCCTCGACACCTCCCTTGGATAAGCCCATTTGGTAAGCTCTTGGGGTTGTGTTTTTGATCTTTTTGAAAGCTTTGTGGAAAGTGCTTTTGGCATTGAATCCTGATTCATAAGCCAAACCTAGCAAGGTATAATGCTGATACTTATCATTTTGGCTCAAAGTGATAAAATGCTCTACCCGGTAGGTATTTATAAAATCGTAAAAGTTCAGTTCAAACCCTTCGTGAATTACCCTGGATAACGTCGTTTTTTCTAATTCCATTAATTCTGCCAAGTCATGAAGCGAGAGTTTGGGTTCCAAATGAGGTTGTTTGGTTTCCATAATTTGAACGAGTTGTTGTTTCCATACCTCGAGGTCTTCTTGTGCAATGTGCTTTTTATTGGGCAATACTTTCTTTAGTACGGCTTGCGACAACGTTTTTTCTTCACTAGAGGTGGCCAAATACTTGAACACTGTAGGATTAAACATCAAGAAATAGCCCAAAGCACAATTGCACAAAGATAGGATCGTAAGCGTGGGATCATAATTGATAAATTCTCCTTGATAATGGGTATTGGTGACAAACTTGAAAATAATACTACCCATAAAAACAGATAAGCAGACTGCGATCAATAAAATGATGATTTGAATATATTGAATGTAGGCCTTGACTTCTTTGGTTTTCTTTTTGAAATTTCGGACAAGCCAGAAGGCCTTTGCGGTATAAGTACTGGTATGGATTAAGGTACCTATCGAACTAATGGCAAAGAACAAATCGCTGGGTTTTTGAGTAAACAGGTAAAATACCAAAAATAAGAAATAGCTCAGCGCAGGTATAAAATGGAGGCGCCATTTTTTGAAAGGAAGTGGTGATGTAACAATGAGACGATTGACATACATGTAAAACACGGGACCATAGAGTAAAAAAATCACATTTAAGATAATACGGACCACAATTTTTGTGACCCCCTCAGTGGGTACCACATGTTGTATTAAATTGAAATTAATCAAGAAAATAAATATGGACAACCAGCGGTTGGCGGACTGGTTTTGTTTGGGCAAGAAATTAATAGCGATAATGAATAACGCCCCTTGGAATGCTCCAAAAAGTATCAATGCTTTGAGTATATTCATATAAACCAGGTTAAGCGTAATCGATAGTTAGGTGGTGCTAACAGAAGTCGTTTTAATAAATTGTACTTACTTTTAAAATAACATTACTTGCTTAAAAATACGAGTACCTTAGGTGCCAAATGTGTCTGACCCAAATTAAGAGCTAAACCTAATCGGTTTCCAAAACTTGTCAAGTCTAAGTGGATGATGACTTACTTAAACATCCGACAAGGGGAGTATAGAAGGAACTTAGTGCCTGAGATACTAGGGTAATTTTATGATTGGGTTTTGAGTAAACAACGTCAATAGGGATTACTCAATAATTGAAATGGTGATTTGAAAAATTTCATAGATGTCAACAGGGTTATAATAGTATGTTGTGTTAGTGATAAAGTAAAAAGTATAGATAACATTATAAGTAACTTTACTGAAAATAGATAATTGCAAAGTTAAAAAAATGAGGAATAGTATGCTCAGAAAAATGAGGAAGATCATTTAAAAAAATAAATTTATTTATTCTATTAAGTGAGGGTAGAATGATTTGCACTTTCACCTTTTAGCTTTCCAAAATGATGATTTGACTTTTGATGGTTGTTTGGCAAAAAACGGTGGATGTTTGCTCCACTGCAAATATAAAGGCTCCTTTTTAGGAGCCTTTAAAAATAGATAAGTACGATTGCAATAGAAATAAATAAGAGGCGAACCTTACTCCAGGTTACTTCACAGAACCAAGATAGGTTTGTATCAAGTGAGTTCTTTTATTGTTTAGGGGTATATTTTTGTCGGAGTATACGGCCTGCCATATTGAACTCGTTGGTATATTTTTGCGATTTTTGATTTAGTTCATTGATGATGGCATTGGCCCTGGTGACCTCTTTCCGACTTGGTTTTTTATTTTTAGTGACTTTTACCAATTCAGAATATTCTTTTTTTGCAAATTTGTTTCTGAATTTCACCAATTGTTCAGTCGCTTTTTTATAAGACTTATCACCATAAAAATCCTTAATACTGCGCAACTTACCCAGTGCTTCCTTAGAAGCCACTAAAACTTTTCTACGGTTGCGTTCCATCAAAGAAGCTTTTCTGGCCTTGAGAGCGTCCAAAAAACCGGCATTGGCTTTGGCTACTTTAAACTCAATCAGGTAAAGTTTCCGAGTGTATCGGTTTACTTCCCCCATCTTGGCAATCGGATCATCCTTGTCTTTTTTCTCGACGAGTTTGATCTTGTTTTGCTTGGCAAAATAACGGGAAGCATTACTAAATCGTTTAGAGGCGCGTTCTAACTTGTTTTCGGCGCGATCTTGAGTTTTATAGTAACGTTCAAGCGCTATATAAGAACTCTTACTTGATTTTTGCAATTCATTGGCTTGTTTGAACTCTATGGTATACACATTCTTCATTTCTTTGAGCACTGCCAAAGCTTCTTTGCGAAAGCGATCCTTGCCCTTGAAAGCCCCTAACTTGCTTACTCGATCCAAGGAGGCATCGAGTTGTTTGATAACCGCCAGTCGCCTGCGCTCAATCACCCGGTCATTGTCACTATGTACCGATTTAGAGATGTAGTCGATGCTTTTGGAGGTCACTTTATTGTGTTCGCCAATTACAGCGTCCCAATACTCCCCAGCGTGGGCAAATTCCTGAGCAAAAGAGGAGTGGGTGTTGATGACTAAGATGGCTAATAATAACCATTTCCACGGGTTGGTGGTAGATAAAAATCTCATGATCACTGATGTTTTGTTGAATAATTTAGATTAAAATATAAGATAAATATGCACAATAAAGACGACAAAAGAAAATTTACCCCACGGACTCCTCAAGCTCCCAAAAGTTCCTATATATTTGTACAAAAAAATATTAGAAGAATTCATTATAACGATTGATATATGCAGCATTTTATCCCTAGAAAAATCTACAACGAGGAACACGAACTTTTTCGTCAATCATTGGTAGACTTTGTAGAGAAAGAAATTGTTCCTTATAATGCCCAATGGGAAAAAGACCACATGGTTTCTCGCGAATCGTGGCGCAAACTGGGAGAAAATGGATTTTTGGGTATGCAAGCCCCCGAGGCTTATGGCGGGCTAGGCATCGAAGATTTTAGATATAATGCCATTTTTACCGAAGTCATTGCCCAATCGGGGTGTGCCGGACCTGCGGTAGGTTACCCACTACACAACGACATCGTGCTTCCCTATGTACTACACTATGGTACTGAGGCGACTAAACAAAAGTTTGTACCTAAAACTGTGTCAGGAGAAAACATTCTGGCGGTAGCAATGACTGAACCAGGTGCGGGTAGTGATTTGCAGCGAATTCGCACCACTGCTGAAGACAAAGGGGATCATTATTTGGTAAATGGGTCTAAAACCTTCATTACCAATGGTTACTTGGCCGACTTGGTAGTGACTGCCGTCAAGACAGATCCTACTCAAGGTGCCAAAGGGATTTCCCTGTTATTGATGGAAGCCGACGCTGAGGGATTCAGTAAAGGAAAACCATTTGAAAAGGTGGGACTGCACGCTCAAGATACTTGTGAACTATTCTTTGACAATGTAAAGGTACCCAAGGAAAATCTTTTAGGAGAAGAAGGCAAAGGATTTGGTTATTTGATGAACGAGCTGGCCCAGGAAAGACTTATTGTAGGTTTGGGGGCCATTGGCGCGGCTGAAAAGGCCTTGGAGACTACCATAGAGTATACCAAAGAGCGTCAAGCATTTGGCAAAGCAGTGTCTCAATTCCAAAATACCAAATACAAGTTGGCTGAACTGGCTACCGAGGTTCAAATTGGACGTGTATTTGCCGATTATTGTACCGAATTGCACGACGAAGGAAAACTAGATGGTGCGACTGCTTCTATGGTGAAGTATTGGCTCTCTGATTTGCAGTGCAAAGTAGCTGACGAGTGTGTACAGCTGCACGGAGGATATGGTTATGTTTGGGACTATCAGATTGCCCGATCTTATGCCGATGCTCGAGTTCAGCGCATTTATGCCGGTACCAACGAAATCATGAAGGAGTTGATCTCACGTAAAATTTTGAGCTAAAACATCCCTACGCGAAACAATATATTGGCCCAGTGGTTCTTATACTACTGGGCTTTTTTAGTTTCATAGTTGGTAGTTTTATCTAGTCTACAGTCGACAGTCCATAGTCCATAGTAGCGCAAGGCGGAGCAATAGGAATTATCATATTTGCGAAAACCTTTAGTCCTGAGCGGAGCCGAAGGAACTAGAAACTAACCATCGCTTTGCGCAACCATTTAACCATATAGCAATGAGCGAAGCGGAACAATTAGCTTCGCTGAGCTCGCCAAGGCTCGGTTTAACCATAAAACAATGAGCTGAAGGCGGAGCAATAGAACCAATAAGTAAATGAAAATTTCAATAAATTTCTTACATAAGCGTTTTGCACATGCAAACGTCGTTAGTCGGAAAATATAGCCATTGAGACAATTGAAATATTCTTTTGAGTAAATCAAGGAACGAAATTTGTTATTTAAGGTTAAAAAAGTTACACTTGTGTAAGCGTACTTCTGTGATAGTGAAAAAGCGATTTCATAAAATATTGTCCATCTTTTTAATCTTGGTAATTCTGCAGGGAACCCTGTCATTGGGAGCCTACGCTGCAGATGGACATAGCACCGAAGTATGTAGCATTACTCAGACAGAAGCACTCAACTTTTGGCAAAAGTTTTTGAAAATCTTGGCCAAAACCAATTCCTCAGAAAAAGAAGAAGAAGAAAACAAAAAGGAAAAAGAAGGTGCCCAAGAAAATGTACAGTTGCGTAAGTTCTTGCAGTATTTGCAGAAAGAGCTGGCGTGGCACC
>CALDJV010000065.1 GCA_937899305.1 uncultured Cytophagaceae bacterium | reverse complement strand
AAACTATCCCCAAAGGAACCGCTATCAACAGCAGTAAAAATAGTGCGAAATACATGATTTAGTCAAGGTGTTTTATAAACTCAGGTTGGTTTTTGTTGATGCTCGAAAAAGTTAGGGCAAGCTTTATCAATAAAACCGTGGATTGTTACAATAATAACTGGTAAAATAATGATATAATTGTTAAAAACTATAGGGATAACAACATGGAGCAAAAATCGGTCATAATTATTACAGGTGGGGCCAGTGGAATAGGAAAATATCTGGCAAAAAACTTGGCAAATCAAGGACATCGCCTGGTGGTGACTGACATTCAGGAAGATACCTTGCAGGCTTTGGCTCAAAAAGAAAATTGGTCGGATGAACAAGTGAAGGTGGTGGCACTAGACGTAACTTCGCCCCAAAGCTGGCAAAGTGTGATTGACCAAACCCTACAAACTTGGCAACGCATTGATATTTTGATGAATGTAGCAGGAATTTGTGTGCCTGGCTTTATTCACGAAACTCCCCTTGAGCTCATTGACCAACACATAGATATCAACCTCAAAGGAGTGATTTACGGCTCCAAGTTGGTCGCTCCATTAATGATTCAGCAACGACAAGGGCAAATCATTAACATTGCTTCGTTGGCGGGGGTAGCGCCCGTCAAGGGAATGAACCTATACAGTGCGTCTAAGTTTGGAGTGAGGGGTTTTTCGTTGTCCATTGCGCACGAACTCAAGCCCCATGGGGTAGCCGTTTCAGTGGTATGTCCAGATGCAGTAGATACCCCCATGCTCGACAAAATAGCAGGTTACCAAGAAGCAGCGTTGACGTTTTCAGGAGGGCGAATTTTGACAGTAGAGGATATTGGGCAAGTGATTTTGAAAAAGGCAATGAGACGAAAAAAAATAGAGGTGCTTTATCCGGCTACTCGAGGAGTATATGCCAAACTTGGGAGTTTTTTTACGGGGCTCAGTGGAAAAATTACCAACGTGTTGATTAAAAAAGGAGCCCAAAAACAAGCCCAAAAACAAGCTAAGATACAAGCCAAGAAACAGGCGAAAGTTGATCAATAGAAAAAGCCATTCCCAAGCTTGGAAATGGCTTCATTATATCTAAAAAAGGAATGATTTACTGGTTCTCGTATTGAGTAACCGAAGTATACATTTGGGCGTCCTTTTCGCTGATTTCTTTGCTGTCTCCACTCATAATTACCAAGCGCTCTACCACATTGCGTAATTCACGAATATTCCCTTTCCAATCCAGGCCTTTCAAATACTCGGTCGCTTCGCTGCCAATTTTCTTGGAAGCTGCTCCATATTCGTCAGCAATGTCCTGGAGGAACTTATCAATGAGTAGGGGAATGTCATCTCGTCGCTCAATCAATGGGGGAACATGAATCAAGATGACTCCTAAGCGATGGTATAGATCCAGACGGAAGTTATTCTCTTCTACCTCCTTCAAAAGGTTTTTGTTGGTAGCGGCAATCACCCTCACATTGACTTTGATTTCTTTGTCGCCTCCTACTCGGGTAATTTTTCCTTCCTGTAATGCTCTCAATACTTTGGCTTGGGCCGAAAGACTCATGTCTCCAATTTCATCCAAAAATAAGGTGCCTCCATTGGCGCGTTCAAACTTACCAATGCGTTGCTTCACCGCTGAGGTAAAAGCACCCTTTTCGTGCCCAAATAATTCACTTTCAATCAATTCGCTTGGAATCGCGGCGCAGTTTACCTCAATGAGAGGTTTGTCGGCCCGATAGCTTTTGGCGTGCAACCACTTACATACCAATTCTTTACCCGATCCGTTAGGTCCGGTAATGAGCACCCGAGCATCGGTAGGAGCCACTTTTTCAATGTCCTCCTTTACTCGTTGAATGGCTTCGGATTCGCCAACTATATCGTAAGTTTTTGAAATTTTTCTTCTTAATACCTTGGTCTCAGTTACCAGATTAGACTTATCGAGCGCATTTCTTACACACAATAGCAAACGGTTCAAATCAGGTGGCTTCTGGATAAAGTCAAACGCACCTAGTTTGGTGGCCTCTACGGCAGTTTTGATGGTGCCGTGGGCAGAAATCATGATGAACTGAGTGTCCTTACCCAAAGAGCCGCTTTTTTCGAGCACCTCTATACCATCCATTTTAGGCATTTTGATATCACAAAGCGCTACATCATAGTTATTTTTTTTGAGCATGTCAAAGCCTTCTTCCCCATCCTTTGCTTCATCTACCTCATACTTTTCATACTCCAAAATGTCACGCAGTGTGTACCGAATACTTTTTTCATCATCAATGATTAAGATTTTCGCCATAATTTTTTATGAGTAATCTGCTATTAAGAGCGGTGTTGCTATGTAAGAATTTACTTACAAAAAATGCTGCCTATTATTTTATATTTCGAGTGCCAATATAAAAAAATTATTGATAAAATAAAGAAAATGCAAGTTTATAAGCCGGGTTCTGTGTTCCAGTCAGACTGAAACCCTTATCATTTATCTAGGCCTTTTTTTGCAAAAAGGCTCCATCGACCTACCCGCAGACTCAGGCGAGCAGCCCTCTTGCCAGCCAAAGCCAGCAACGCCTGCTTATTTGGTCTTTCAACTCGTAAGGTTTACCCTGCCACTCTGGTCGCCCAGAATGCGGTGAGCTCTTACCTCGCCATTTCACCCTTACTCCCAAGGGAGCGGTATATTTTCTGTGGCACTTTCTGTCTTTCGATCGTCTTCATTCACGAAAGCCTTCCCGTTAGGAAGTACGATGCTCTAGGTTGCCCGGACTTTCCTCCCCATGATACTATGGAGCGATAAGGCCACTTGCATTTCTAAGGTCAAAATTAGCTTTTTTTGGAATAAATAAGCATATACTTACAACGATTTTAACCCACCTTTAAATGAATTAACTTAAATACATACGGAAAAAAAAATAAAAGGTATCGATCAACGGTAGTAAAGTGTCGTTGAACGGTAAGATTATGATTACAGTTATATATGAAAAGGGGAATATTCAAGTTGATGCCCATCGATCAAAGTGCAAAAAAGTAAATAAACCTACATAAGA
>CALDJV010000064.1 GCA_937899305.1 uncultured Cytophagaceae bacterium | reverse complement strand
AGGTTATTAGAATTCTTGGGAAGACTTGACAAATAATGTACCGCTCACTAATGTAGAATTATCTTACTTGAGGCATTTTCTTGTCAAAAAAGTGTTAATAAATGCCAAAACCAGGGCGTTTGTTACCCTGATCAACCCAAAAAGAAGGCAATAAAAAAACCTCTTTGCTTTGAGGAGCCGAGAGGTTTTCAATGGAAATATTTCTGAAGTACTTTAAGTAGTACAATGTATAAAAGTGTACACCTGTTTAATTTGGTTTTATTACTTTTAATAGACCTTGCCCAAAGAGCAATTCAATGATCAATTGACTTTTCTCAATCCATTGTTTCACCAATGAGTTGATTTTATATAAATTTCTGCGATTAAATTCATTATGAATAGAAAGACCTAACAATCAAATAATTATTAGGTCTTAAGACTTTGGCAATTAGCTTTAACTTTACATCAAAGTTAAGATGATTGTGCTTATAATCAAAAAAGTCAGTTACAAGATCATCCAAAGCTTAGTCATATATCGAGGACGTTTGATACTTTTTGTGTGAAAGTATTTTTTTTATAAAAAAAAGCTACTGTGAAAGGTTTCGTCTAGAATTCACTCAATCAAGCGAATTATATTCTATCAAAATATCAATTTACTTCATTTAAGTAACGCTTTCAAAATAAGTGTCCGATTTAGTCATATGCATGAATTGTTGGGTGAGGCATTTAGCCTTCGGCAGAGCTCGGCACAGCAAAAGCTGTAGCCATCGGTTTTTGCGCCCATAGCAGGGCTACGGGCAATAAAAATAACGAAATCCAGCAGTTCAGGCAGTAGAGAAAAACCGATAGTTATTGCGAATGCGTTACTAAACACTATCATCGCTATCGTTTGCTGGTCCAAATCGGTAGTATGGGCAAATCCCAGGATATTCTCAAAAAGAAACGATGCGCATTGCTGAACGCACCTTTGCCAAAGGCAGTAGTGGTTACCTTGCGCAAGTGGGGCATGTATTGGTATCCTGCCCCCACAGTAAGTGGGGTATTTTTAAGTCCATAGTTGATAGAAGCGCCTGGAGCCAATATTTGCTGAAATGTAATTTCCTCGGGCAAGGTTTGGGTCTGACTGTCAAATAATCTATAATTCATCATGGCTCCTACATCGATGATTTGCAAAAAAATCCCTAAAGAGCTTCCCCGGTAAAAGCGTTGACGGTTGGTATGGGTAAAATAATTTTTGCTGGCTTTGGTGGGACGGTGTGCTGAGGTAAACCCAAAAGTATATTCTAGCCCTATTGGTATCGTAAAACCAGTATTGGCTCCCCAAGTTTGGTGGGTAGTCAATCGCTCTCCACTGGCATAATATCCTGCGTGTACCGAGAGCGAAAAAGTACGGAGCGAAGTGCGCTTATTGAGGTAACTACCCGTACTGGCCACAAACTTACCCAACAAGTCTTTCAACTGGGCCGTATTTTGAGCATTGACAACGCCAATCATAAAACTCCCATACGTGTCTAGCTTACTCAGCAACCGAATAAACGCCGTGTTTTTTTCAGATTGATTTAACATTTGCAAGAGTATTTTGCCCAGATTTGGAATGAGGTTATTGTACTCTTTTTGATGAATAGACTTATAAACATTCAATGTTTTTTGCAAAATATGCCCTTGACTAAAATGATTGATTTGATCTAAGTGATTTCCTTCGGGTGGGGGAGGGGTGAGGACTGATTGTACCATCAGTTTTTGATCAGCTACCTGAAGCAAATCTGCGAAGTTTTGCATATATGCCCCGTATTCCTGGTCAAATAAATGTTTCCCTTTACTTTTCTCAAATTCTTGCATTTTGATCAACCCCTCGTATACCGGCAAAATATGCTCGAGCAAGTATTGTTTGGCCTTGGTAGGGTGTACTGCATTGTGGTGCGCCACTTTGGTTTTCATATCGGCAAATACTTGAGGCGATTGTTGATAAAGCAATCCCAGAAAGATGCCTATTTGGCTGGCATTGAGACGATTGAATTGTTCGAAATTGATCCAAATGTTGCCAGTAGTATCTCTCAAATTGGTTTGTAATAAATTGAGTTTATGCAACAAAGCCCCTACAGAGCGGTATGAGTGAGTAGGATTTTGAAAGTACTTCAAATCCAGGTAGTTCATTAAATCCACTGGGTGAAAGCGATCAGTGAGTTTGGATGCAATGTCGTCTCCCAGTTTGAGGTATTGAAACTGAGGATTTTGTTTGAGTTGGCGGGCAAACTCCAGAGTCAAAAAGGTGGCCTTGGAGGCAACAGCTGGGTTGGGATGCTCTATGTATTGGATAAAGTTTTTGACAATGTGGTGTAAATCCTCATGAAAAATGGTCTTCCAGCGACTGCCCAATGCTGGAAAACGGAATGGGTCACGGGTCTTGAGTGCATCGTAGGTAGTGGGAAATAAAATTTGTAGCTCTCCGGTACCTCCAATGGTTTTCTCAAATGCATCAAAAAACGACAAGGTGAGCCCTTTTTTAAATTCTGCTGCAATGTATTTACTGATGCCTTGGTAAAAATGAGCATTTTTGATATTGGCAAAACGACTTAATTTTTTGAGCGAAGCAGGGATCAAGGCGCCCACTCCTGGTAAGGCCCCATCTTCGGTTTGAGGAAGTTCTTTTCGAGGAGCGGTAGCCAGTTTGTGGATGGCTCGTTGCAGTACCCGTAGATTAGGAGCTTGGGGGTAAATATTGAAGGGTTTTTTGAGGAAATGATTGGCCAAACTGATTTGAGTGCGTTCTTGTGGGGTAAAATCAATCACATTTTTGAGTTTTTCCAATTGCAAGATATTTTGCTGGTTCTGGGCAAGGTACAATGTTTCATAAAATGCATTTTGAGCCCTAAGAGGAGAGGTCAGGAGGAACCCAAAGCCCAAAAGAGCCAGCAAAGGACGTAACAAAGAGGAGGAGTTTTTCATAGTTGTGTTGATTGTTAAAATTCATGAAAAAGTAGCTTTTTGTAATGGAAGGTTGCATTTAAACCCATTAGTGAGCGGCAAGCATTTTGATTAAGAGGCATATTGCCCAAAAAAT
>CALDJV010000063.1 GCA_937899305.1 uncultured Cytophagaceae bacterium | reverse complement strand
GCATCTTGAGAATTACCTACGGCAAAAGCATTCAGGATGTCTCCAGGAATGTAGTGTAACTGAGGGACCTTGCTCAAGCCAGCGCGCTCGGTAAGGGTTTGCATCATTTGGTGCAAATTCGGGGCATCGTAAGCGTTGATGGGTCGGGCTCTATATAATCTCAGTACGATTTGAGGGGAAATTTTAGGAGCCAAAATCATCAATAACACTCCCAAACCAATGGCTGCGAATAACCCAAATTGTCCTAACAATAAATAACCCAACAAGGCAACCAAACCAAGCATACTGCCAAACAAGGCCACGGTATGCAACTGATTTTGCCTTTTATATTTCTGTATTATTTCTGGTACAAGCATATCGCTTTTAATTTTTAGTGTTCAAATAAATGATGTGTACAATTGACTGATCAATGCTTGTACCAAGGTCTAAAAAGCTTAAAATCAAGACATTATGTCTTAAAATAGCAATTTTAGATCGATTTTATGATGACAAAAAGTCACTAAAGCAAATAAGCCGGGCGATTGCCCGGCTTATTTGCTGCTGTAAAACTTTACAGCTTAATATTTTTTACGTTTAACAGGTACTTCACTCGTTTGTTGTTTCAATTGCATTGCTTGCTTGCGGTTTCTTCTATATACCAAAAAAGCAATGATTAATACGTAGGGCACACCTAATAACCCTAAACCAAATCCTAATTTTTCCATAATATAACTCCTCCTTATTTATATTCTAATTTATGTGATTACGACGTCTTTCACAACATATTACCCTCAAAAAAGTTCGCTCGATGTGCTAAAAAGTAACAGATTGCTTATAACGTCTATTTGTTTGTCAATTCTTGCAGATGTACCTTTTTATGGATAAAAGCCGGTTTATGAACCGCACCCACTCGGTGATACACCAATGTGTCGATAGACTACCCATGGTAAACCATTCTACTCCATGAATTTTACCCTCCTTTCATTTTTGTAAATCTGCCAAATCTAATATACTTTGTGTGTTCATCAACAACTCGTCTTTTAAGGTATGGATTACACCAAACTCATATACCCCATTGTCTTATGGTTGTTGCCTTTTTTTGTTCAGGCTCAGACCGATACTACTCAAAAAAATACGCCTACCCCAAAAGACAGCATCCCCCAAAAACCACGACAAGATTCCATCAAAGCAGGGTCATTCAATCCGGTGGCCACTCCTGACTTGGCCAACCAAGTACGAATACAAATGTTATCAGACTCACTCACCAATTTATATCAACGGTTTCTAAACCTTCGGCAAACTTCTAAAATCAACGAACAAAAACTCAATCAGGTCGACCAAAACCTGATCAATAGTAAGAAAGGATTGACTCAAATCAATCAACAAAACCGAAATACCAAACGTGCGCTCAGTGATTCTCTGAAAAGTATTTTTAACCAACACAATACCCTGAGGCAAGAAGTCAACGTAGGGGTCAAGGCCATCAAGGATCTGAAGATTCAGGATTTACTGGATGCTAAAAATCGGTACACCACCAATATTACCAGTATCAAAACCACGGCTGGTTTTATTTATGCCTTCAACAACGGGCTCAATGGATTGGAAGCTTCGTTGGCTTATACCAACTACGCCAATGCCATCAATGAACTCAATAACCCACAAAACAGTGAATTGGGGTTTTCGCTGGAAGCCGACATCGTGAATCTGATTCGAGGGCAAATCACGGGGAAGCTTAGGAAATTCAGAAGCAGCAAAAGTACTCGTTTTTTTAAGATCGTCTCCAATATCATTCGCAATCCCATCACCCAATCATTGGTATCCTCGGTTCCGGCAGTCAACTCTATCAATTCGGTGAATAACCTGGTAAACAACTTGGTGGTGGCCCACCGTGGGGTGAGTCCTCAACAGTTGCTTACTTTTCAGCAGGGACTACGCAAATATGTAGAGCACTACGACAACCTCTCGGCGCTCAACAAGGTGCTGGCGGTAAGCAATGAAAACCTCAAAGTAAAAACCGAAGCATTGCGAAAGCTTACCAATCAATTTGTCAAAGAGATGGTGGTTACTCTTTACAATGACCAAAGCCTAGAGACGCTCAAAAATAAGTCGTTGAACAACATCATCAACGAATACTACACTTACAGCCGGGTATTGAGCCAGATCGAAAAAATTGAGCAAAAATACAAAGCAGGAAACAAATTGAATTACAATCGAATTATGCGAGACAAAAGGGTGGGTTATTCCTTGTTGGCCCTCAATAAGATAGAGTTCATTACTGGAGAAATTGAAAAGATTTCCTCAGAGTACCTCACTGCCTTGGAAGAGTACCACAAAAACATTGTCTTGGTGTTGATGAGTGCCTACAAACTGAGCAAAAACACGAATAAAATTGATAAGAAAATCAAGTTATTGAATCAACAATTTGAGCAGGTGAAAATCAACTATGCCAAGCAAGTAGATTTAAAAACGATTTTGAGCAGGTTACACGAAATCCCTCGATATTAACTGGCCAAAAATCAAACAAGCGAATGCCAAAAAGCGTATTATATAAAGTAGATAATTTTATTACCATAAGGCAGTTAAAACCCATTCATTGGTAAGGCCCAAAACACAAATATCGCCCCCTGCAAATACACCCAAATCATTGTATTTCAAAAAATGTTTGGTTTGTTTGGCAGTGTTGTTGATTGTCTGCAAAAGCCTGGTCATTCACACCTTGTCTTGGGTCGTCCACACCCCTGATGCTTTCCAGCGTAATTCGCCTCAGACTCACCAAGTAGTTGCCATTGCAAAAACCACTGCTCGCTTCATTCACCAGCTCATAGATGATTTCAAGAACTACCTGGACAATCACCCTTACTCTTCCCCCATCAGCAGTTCTACATTCACCTCTTTACTGGTACTTTATTACGAAAATACTTACGTTCAATTGACGTTTTCACCGGTAGTGAATGTTGTTGATACTTCTGATCATTATCAAAACCTGTATCATTACCTGTTTTTGGCAAAAATCCCCCACCCTCCTCAAATCTTTGGTTCATTTTCTTGCTAGATACCACTGCGAAAGCATCACGGACAAAGGCCTGACTTGCGAGTTAAGCTTCATTTGCTCATGCATTGCTATATCCCTGGTATCCAAATCTTTATCGTTCAAACCTTTATCATTCAAACAAAAAGGACTTTCTGGTTTCTAATACAGGAAATCTATGGCAAAGTCTTAAAATTAAAGTTGAAGAACCAATGAACATTCCTATAAAAACTACTTCTTGGCCAAGCCAGGAATTCGCCAACAATGCGACATTGTTGAATCACCCCGTCTATCAACCATTACAAGGCATCATTTTCAGAAATAAAACCATTGTCAAACCATTCAAAGCTTAGTGATCATGGAAACAGAAATATTAGCTAGAATTCAGTTCGCTTTTACGGTGGCATTCCACTACATCTACCCACCATTGAGCATTGGTTTAGGGCTCATTCTCGTAATATTTGAGTCTATTTACGTACGTACCAAAAATGAAGCATACCACAAACTAGCCAAATTTTGGACAAAAATATTTGCCCTTACTTTTGGCATTGGGGTAGTCACTGGCATCGTAATGGAATTCGAATTTGGCACCAATTGGGCCGTGTATTCCCGTTACGTTGGCGATGTATTTGGCAGTGCCCTGGCAGCCGAAGGCATATTTGCTTTTGCCCTGGAAAGCGGCTTTTTAGGAGTCTTGCTATTTGGCTGGAATCGGGTAAAGCCGTGGGTACATTTGGTATCTACCATTGGGGTGTTTTTTGGCTCTATGTTTTCGGCCATATGGATTGTAGTCGCCAACAGTTGGCAGCAAACTCCAGCAGGTTATCATATTGTGGGAGAAGGATTGAATGCGCGAGCCGAAATCACCGATTTTTGGGCGATGGTGTTCAACCCCTCAAGCGTGGATCGTTTAACTCATGTTTGGCTGGGTGCTTTCCTGGCGGGATCTTTTTTGGTCCTCAGTGTGCACGCCTATTATTTGGTCAAGGGGCGTTATGTAGAAATCTCCAAAAAAGCATTCCGGATTGCCTTGGTTGTGGCTACAGTATTTTCGCTGGGTCAATTGTTTACGGGGCACCGTTCGGCCGATGGGGTCGCCAAAAACCAACCCGCCAAGTTGGCTGCGATGGAGGGACATTTTGATGCCAAGGCCCCGGCCGATATGTATTTGTTTGGCTGGGTCAACAAAGAAAAACAAGAAGTAACCGGCTTGAAAATACCGGGCGGGCTTTCATTTTTGCTGCACTACGACCCCAAAACGCCTGTCACTGGACTCAATGCTTTTCCCAAAGATGAGCGCCCTCCTCAAGTCAACGCGGTTTTTCAATTTTACCACCTTATGGTGGCCATCGGTATGACATTGATTGGGTTGACCTTGCTGGCTAGTTTTATGCTTTGGCGCAAAAAATTATTTCAGCAGAAATGGCTTTTACGCATCTTTGTGCTCTCGGTTTTTTTACCCCAAATTGCCAATCAGGTAGGCTGGTTTGCCGCTGAAATGGGGCGTCAGCCTTGGGTGGTTTACAAGCTATTGCGCACCTCAGATGCTTTTTCGCAAGCAGTCACCGATAATCAAATTTTGTTTTCGTTGATCTTGTTTTTTGCGGTATATGCTTTATTGTTTTGCTTGTTTATTTATATGCTCAACAAAAAGATCAAGCACGGTCCTTACGACGAAAGCGATACCGAATTGCGTCCTCTAACCGAGGAAATTACTCAAATTATTACTGGTAAGAATTCACCCCCCAATATAAACTAACGCATGATGGAAACATTTTTAGGCATTGATTATCCTACCTGGTGGTACTTGGTGGTAGGAGGTTTGTTTTCGGGATACGCCATTCTCGATGGGTTTGATTTTGGGGCAGGTGCCTGGCATTTGTTTTTCAAAAAAGAACAAAGTCGTCGCATTGCCCTCAACGCCATTGGCCCAGTTTGGGATGGCAACGAGGTATGGCTGGTCATTGGAGGAGGCGCATTATTTGCTGGATTTCCGGTGATGTACGCCACGTTTTTTTCGGCTTTGTATGTACCTTTTATGCTGTTTTTGGTCTGCATCATTTTCAGAGCCATTGCCATTGAGTTCCGTGGCAAAGAGGATGGCAAACTATGGCGCAAAAGCTGGGACATTTCGTACAGTGTATCCAGTATTTTGCTGGCCTTCTTGTTGGGTGTGGTATTGGGCAATGTACTACAAGGCATTGCGCTGGGCAAAGATTACCTTTACCAGGGAAGTGGATTTTTCGAGTTTTTAAATCCTTACGCCCTCCTCACTGGGTTTACTACCCTGGCTTTGTTTATGGTTCACGGAGCCATTTATTTGCTACTCAAAACCGAAGGGCGACTCTTTGCCAAGCTCACCGTATTGCTAAAGCGGGCCATCATTGGATTTATGGTTATTTTCGGGATTACATCGCTCTATACGCTTTTGTATATTCCTCATTTATCCGATGACTTCAAGGCCAACCCAGCCTTGTTTATTGTACCAGTACTTACTTTTTTGAGTATAGCCAATATCCCTCGTTTGGCTAGTAAAAAAAGGTTCCGCTGGGCATTTTTATTTTCTTCGCTTACCATTAGTTTGTTGTTAATTTTGGTTGCTATAGAGTTGTATCCCACCCTACTCATCTCTACGGTAGATCCTCAATACAACCTGACAGTATACAAAGCTGCTGCTTCTACCAAGTCGCTCAAAATCATGATGACCATTGTAGCCATTGGAGCTCCTTTGGTAGCAGGTTATACCTTTTTTGTGTATAAAACCTTCCGTGGAAAAGTAAAATTGGATGAGCATAGCTATTAGGTAAAACTACATAAATAACCTAATCCATTTGGCTGATCTCTAACCGCTATACTTCTTCAAAAAATAGTTCCGTAGCTTTGGCTACGCAAA
>CALDJV010000062.1 GCA_937899305.1 uncultured Cytophagaceae bacterium | reverse complement strand
AATACCTTCAGAAACACCTCTCTGACATTGATCTCAATCAAGAAATTATAGAATCGTGGCGTAGTATTCTGGATGATGTTCGGAATAAAAATAAGAAAATCAGCCAAGATGTGGAGTTCCCTTCTATTATGGGAAAACGCAACATGTTGATCAATGCCATTCCCGAATACAACGATCAGCATAATATTGAGTCCGTATTACTGGTGTCTCACGATATTACCGAGCGTAAGATCATTGAGATGGATATCCAGAACAAAAATAAGAAAATTACCGAAAGTATCAACTACGCCAAGCGTATCCAAGAGGCCATACTGCCTGATACTGGTTACATTCGTCAATATTTAGAAGAATCATTCATTATTTATCGTCCTCGTGACGTAGTTTCGGGCGACTTTCCTTGGTTCCTTGAAAAGAATGGAGACATTTACCTGGCGGCAGTGGACTGTACCGGGCACGGAGTACCAGGGGCATTGATTTCTCTAATTGGGTATTTCTTATTGAATAACATTGTGAAAGTAGAGGGAGTATCGAGTCCAAGCGAAATTCTTGACTTACTCGATGCCGAAGTGACCAGAACTTTGAAACAAAATGAAAGTAATTCGTCTACTCAGGATGGAATGGACATTGCCTTGTGTAAGATAAACAAGGAGTCTAAACAGCTTGAGTATGCTGGGGCTCATCGCCCATTATATTTTACATCCAATAATGAATTGTACGAGATCAAAGGGAACAAATTCCCGATTGGTGGAGCACAGTATAAAAACCGGGTGAAGTTTACAAACACCACGATTAACTATACTGAAGGAGATTATTTTTTCTTGTTTTCAGATGGTTTTCCTGACCAATTTGGAGGGCCTAAAAATAAAAAATTCTCTCCAAGAAGAATTAGGGAAATTATAAAAAATAATGCTAATTTGGGATTAAGTCAAGTGCAAAGAGTAATGGATGAAGAATTTGATAAGTGGAAAGCCAATAACAAGCAAACTGATGATGTGCTGATGATTGGTATCAAATTCTAGCTTTTTTCGAGATTTTAAATAGGAATTGTTAGATTTTATATATAATTATATGCCTCACTACTGTTAAGTGTTGAAGGTGGATTTTATACTAACTTGATATTATAAGATAGTCTTAAAAAATATTAACGTAAAGACTTATGAAGTATATTTATGAGTTACATAAAACGATGGTGGAGCGTAGCCTGATATTGGTTTATGAGGGGGAGTTTACTCAGGAAATTACCAAATCTGTACTGGCTATGGCTGAACGAAACATGGATGCCATCGGTGAATCTTCTAGTATCAAACGTAAAGTCTTCAACGTAATGGTAGAATGTCTTCAGAATATTGTAAAACACGCAGAAGACTCAGCGAAAGAAGAAGAGGAAGGTTTTGAACCTCCTGAGGGAAATGCTGTTTTTATGATTGGCCAAGAGGAAGACAAGTACATTATTACTTCGGGCAACCCAGTGGCTAACAAGAAAGTGGATCTACTGCAGGAAAAACTTGATCATATCAATAGCCTGGACAAAGATGGTCTCAAAACGCTTTACAAAGAAATTATCAAAGAAGGACGCAAAGCCGGACAAGGTAAGGATGGATTGTCTCCCAAGGGAGGAGCTGGGCTAGGATTTGTAGATATGGCGCGAAAGTCTGGACAGAAACTTCACTTTGATTTTGAACCAATTGATGATAACTTTTCTTTCTTTTCTTTGAAAACGATCATCAGTAGAAATAAAGAAGAAAAAAAGTAAATTAGCTACTTATTTTCATTATTATTGCCGCTAATACAGCGTCATATATTGATTTGTACCCTCTACTTTTAAGTGCTCTAAAGTCAGAGATGTACGCACAATTATTAGGATAAAAATTAATCAAAATAATAGTAATTCATACGAATATGGAAGTTATAAACCTAGATGGTACTGAGGATACTCCAAAAATTATCTTAGATAAAAATAATGGGATTTTTGAGATTTCTGGACGTTCTTTACCAGAAGATTCTGCAGAATTCTATCAACCAATTTTAGATTGGCTGGATCAATATGGAGCAGATTCTAATCCAGAAACGGTTTTTATTTTCAAACTAGAGTATTTCAACACTGCTTCGTCAAAGTTGATCTTGGATATCTTATCTAAGCTAGAAACAATCGAGCATACAACCATTAACTGGTATTTTCACGAAGATGATGAAGATATGGAAGAGGCTGGAACAGAATTTTCTGAGCTAGTTGAAGTACCTTTTGACTTCAAGACATACTAGTTAAATTTTATAGAAAAGGCCTGGGTCTTTTTTTATATTTTATGGGCACTCTGTGCCCGTATGTGTTATTGACAAACACATACAAGTTGGCAATCCAATAATCTTTAATTGCCAAAATCTAATAAATGTTTTCACCAAACTAATTCTAAAGTCCATCCCTTTGGGAATATAATTTGACATGAGTGAAAAAATACTAGAAGCGCTTACCCGTCTTTTTGGTATCATCACTAAGCAAGATGGTGGTGCAAGACAAGGAGAAAGAGATTTTGTCGTGAAGTACTTTCAACAAGAACTTGATCAAGATTCTGTTGAACAGTATACAAAACTGTATGATGAAGTTTCTGGTTTTCCCAATCCTGGTTTTAACAAAATCAAGATGAGGGAGATGGTAAGAATACTTAGGTATTGTCGCGATATCAACAAAGAACTCGCCCAACCTCAAAAGGTAATTATCCTTGTTAAATTATTAGAATTAGTAGCCTCTGATGGTAACTTTACTGACCAACGTAAGGAGATCATTAGTACAGTATCAGACGCTTTTAACCTAAAAAGTGATTACAAACTCATCGAGAGCTTTGTAATCAAACCTTCGGCATCGCTTCCCGAACTCAATTCTCCAAGTATACTAGTCGTAAGTGCCAGCGATAAGCTGACCAACCCTGAATCAAAACATATTTTATCAGAAAAACTAAATGGTGAGATTATAGTTTTGCGGGTGGCAGTAGAGGAAGGCAACGCGATCTACTTTGCAAAATATACGGGTAGTGAAGATGTCAAGCTGAATGGCTTTATCATGAAAACCAACCAGGTGTATTTATACACTACTGGTAGCAATATAAAAACGCCTTTTGGTACAACACTTTATTATAGTGATGTACAAGGTAAATTTTTACAGACATTACAAAGCACCAAACTGTCTTTTACTGCAAAAGACATCGTGTTTAAGTTTCCTAATGGAGCCATTGGGGTGCAAAAAATCACCATCTCAGAGCCCCAGGGAAAGTTAATGGGGATTATGGGGGGAAGTGGTGCTGGAAAAACTACCCTGTTGAATGTCCTTTCTGGTATAGAAAAACCATTCGAGGGAGGAATTCATATCAATGGGTTGGATATACACGACCCTAAAACCCAAGATGAAGTAGAAGGAGTAATTGGTTACATCGCTCAGGACGATCTACTGATTGAAGAGTTGACTGTGTATCAAAACCTCTATTTTAACGCAAAGCTTTGTTTCAAAGAGCTAAAGAAAGAAGAACTCCACGAACGCGTAATGAGCACGCTCGAAAGCTTGGGCTTGGATCACATTGCTGCTTTGAAAGTAGGGAGTGTACTCAATAAAAAAATTAGTGGTGGACAGCGCAAGCGACTTAATATTGCCTTGGAACTGATCCGCGAACCTTCAGTATTGTTTGTAGATGAACCTACTTCTGGTTTATCTTCCAAAGACTCTGAAAACGTAATTGACCTTTTAAAGGAATTGACCCTTAAAGGGAAACTCATATTTGTGATTATCCACCAACCATCATTAGACATCTACAAGATGTTTGATAAGATGATTATCATGGATAGGGGAGGGTACCCAATATACTATGGAAACCCAATCGAAGCCGTTTCTTATTTCCGAAGGGCAACCAACCAAGTAGACAACGAAACGGCGAATATCAACCCTGAAGAGGTATTTAATATCATAGAAGATGAGGTTGTAGATGAATTTGGGCGATATACGGGCAAACGTAAAATCAATCCTAAACAGTGGAATATTAGGTATCGCGATAAGTTTGAACCAGTACCTGAAGCCAAGGTTGTACACGAAAAGCCTCCGGCCTCTTTGAGTGTCCCCAATATTTTCAAGCAGTCGGTCATATTTACCACCCGAGACTTTTTAGCCAAGACGAGCAATACCCAATACATGCTCATCAACTTATTGCAAGCACCAATATTAGCTTTCATTTTGGCGTATATTATTCGCTTTCAGAATGGTTCGGATGGAAAGTATATCTTTCAGCACAATGATAACATCCCTGGTTATATCCTGATATGTATCATCATTTCCTTGTTTATGGGACTGACAGTGAGTGCCGAGGAAATCATCAAAGATCGTAAAATTCAAAAAAGGGAAGCCTTCCTGAATTTAAGTAGGTTTAGTTACTTGTCTTCTAAAATAATTATCCTCTTTTTATTGTCGGCAATCCAATCATTTTTGTTTGCCATGGTAGGTAATTTTATCCTAGAGGTAAAAGGAGAATTGATGAACTATTGGATTGTACTGTTTTCGGCTTCTTGTTTTGCCAATGTTTTAGGTCTGAATATCTCTTCTACCTTTAACTCAGTCATCACGATTTACATCACCATTCCTATCCTACTCATTCCTCAGTTGATTTTAAGTGGATTGATTTTCCATTATGATAAAATGAATACCTCTATAGCCGACAAGGGCACCGTACCATTGGTGGCTGATATTTGGGTATCGAGATGGGCTTACGAAGCCATTGCTGTAAAGCAATACAAAGACAATAATTTTGAAGTAGATTTTTATGATCTTGAAAAGAAAGAGAAGCGATACTCTTATTTGAGTAGTTTATGGGGACCTACTATGCAGCAAATCGTCAATAGAACTGCAGATAATCAAGAAGTAGAGAAGAAGAATGATTCCATCAACACAAAGATCCGGGAGGATTTGGACTTGCTCAAAGCTGAGATTATCGCTGACAAAGAATTTAGATCAAAATATTTGAAGGGAGTAAGCATTGATAAGGACTTGACTCTGAAAGGGTACAATAGAAAAGTAGCCGATAAAATTAATGTTTACCTTGATTCTTTGATGGATGTATCTAATCGTAATATGAATGACGCCAGCCGAAAAAAGGAGGCGAAAGAGGTGGAAATGGAAAGAGATTACGAAGATTACAAAATCAATGATTACCGGAAAAAATACTTTAATATGCAGTTATTCAGAGCGGTCACCACGCCTGCCAAGCCTATTGAACAGATTGCAGAATATAAAGGGAGATTATTACAACAAAAAGATGCGATATATAAAGACCCCACTCCAGGTGGTTGGTATGATTATCGTGCTCATTTTTATGCACCGCGTAAGCATTTTGCTGGAAGGTATTTCGATACATATACTTTCAATATTATGGTGATTTGGTTCTTGACTTTGGTGCTGTACCTCACGCTTTATTTTGATTTCTTCAAGAATGTTCTAGACTTATTTGGAAAAATTAAAATTGGAAAGAAAGATTAACGCTCTTTGGTGAGATTTTTGTAAAACTGTATCGAACTGAAAATTAATTATTTAAAATAATTTAACCTGTTGAAAATGAAATCGCTACTGTATCCTCATATGAAAACAAAAGGTATAAGTCTAGTCCTGATTTTATTTGTGTTTCTTGTAGCTTGTGATGGAGGAAAAAAGAAGAAAAAGAAAGATGATACTCCTGCTACAGACACTACCAAAACTGAGACTGCAAGCAAGAAGAGTAGTCATCCCAAGTTGTCAAGAGAGGTTTTGAGTGATATTGTGAAATCGATACCTTCTCCCCTAGAGATTTCATTCCTAATCAAAGATTTGGGGATACAATATGACAAGAAACTGCTAAACTCTGCGGACAACATTTCTAATTACAATACAAAGTATAAAAAGGCACTCAACTTAGGTATTTATAGTACTGATTTGGGGTATGCAAATATTTATGAGCAGACGCAAGATGCACTTTACTACTTGAATTCTGTAAAGGAAATGGCAGACGGGTTAAATATTGGGCAATTCTTTGATTTCAAAACGATCAAAAGATTGGCAACAAAAAGTAATAATTTAGATTCTTTGTTGCTTGAAACCAATACCAACCTTGAAAAGATCAACGATCACTTACAAGAGATTGGACGAGCCGATTTGACTATTTTGATCTTGACTGGTGGTTGGCTAGAGTCGTTGTATATTACCTGCGAAATTGCGAAAAAATCGCCCAACGAACTGCTGAATAACCGTATTGGGGAACAAAAAATCATTCTTGAGCAATTGTTATTGTTGTTGTCGTTTTATGAAGAACTACCCAACGTGAAAAGCTTGATCGTAGATTTGAATAAATTGCAAAAGATCTATGACAACGTAAAGATTGATTTTCAATATAACGATCCTACTACTACTGAGGATGATAACGGGATATTGATTGTAGACGACAATACTTCTACTAAAATCAACTTTACCAATGAAGATTTAGAGAAAATTCTAAAAACTTCAAGAGATATCAGAAGTAAGATAATCAATTAGTAATATATTTTATATCATTAGTGAGCGGCAAGCATTTTGATTAAGAGGCATATTGCCCAAAA
>CALDJV010000061.1 GCA_937899305.1 uncultured Cytophagaceae bacterium | reverse complement strand
CTAAGTTTTACTACCCGTGATCAATCACTTTCGGGTATTCCTTTTATGCATACCGAACAAAACTTTCGCTATTTCGAAACTGAATCGGTGCAGATCGTGGAGATTCCTTACCAGGACGATAAAATGAGTATGTTGATATGGCTGCCCAGACCAAAATACAACCTGCAACAAGTCACTGAGGACCTCAACGCGGATGTCATTGAGGATTTAGATTACCGGATGGTACCCACCAAAGTAAAATTCATTTTACCTCGTTTTAAAATGACCATTCGCACTTCACTCAAGCAACATTTGACTCAACTGGGCTTAAGCTCCCTATTTACCAGCGCTGATTTTAGCGGCATGAGTCAAGCACCATTGGGCAGCTTGTCTGAAGTCATTCACAAAGCCTTTATAGACGTGAAAGAAACGGGTACCGAGGCTGCCGCGGCTACGGCTGGGTCAGTTACCAGGAGTGCGATCAGTACTCCTAAAATTTTCAGAGCCGATCGTCCTTTCTTTTTTGTTATAAGAGCGCACCAAACGGGCAGTGTCTTGTTTATGGGGAAAGTCGAGAACCCCTCGATTCAGAAATGAGCTTGGATAAAATTTAGCTACAATCGGCCTCCCTCCTACTCTCTTTTTCAATTTGGCCTGTCTTGTCGGTAAATATCAGTAGAAATAAAGATCACCAACAAACAAAAACCTGTTTCAATGAAATCATTTACCCCAATATTTTCCACCCTGTTGCTCATTGTTTGGGTAACCACTGCCTCGCAGGCCCAGCTGTCCCCCTATAATACCACCGTACAAGGCAACAATCAATTTGCGCTTGAGCTTTATAAAAAACTTACTCAAGGCAAAAACGACAATTTCTTCCTCTCGCCCTACAGTGTGTCTTCAGCCTTGGCCATGACCTACGCGGGAGCTCGCAATACGACCGCTACCGAAATGGCCCAAGTACTGCACTTTGCCCCCAACCAAGTGAACCAGGATTATAAAATGTTGGCCGATCACTTCAAAAATATCAACCGCAAAGGATTGGAACTCAACATAGCCAATGCCTTGTGGGGAGAAAAGACCCAACGATTTTTACCCGATTATTTGGCCCTCAATCAAAAGTATTACCAATCGAAACTCGAGAACCTGGATTTTAGAAAGCAACCCGAGCGTTCCCGATTGATTATCAACAAATGGGTAGAAGGTAAAACCAATAAAAAGATTAAAAACCTCATTCCCAAAGGGCTGATTGAAACGAATACCCGCTTGGTGCTCACCAATGCCATTTATTTTAAAGGAAATTGGATGCATGCTTTTCAGAAAAAACAAACCCGAAGAATGCCATTCATTGCGGGCAAAAAGCGTTTTCCAGGCATCCAATTTATGGGCATGCAGCGTAAGTTTCGTTATACTGAAAATGCCCAGTTCCAGGCTATAGCCATTCCCTATAAAGACCGTAAAATGAGTATGGTAGTGCTGTTACCCAAAGACAAAAACGGACTGGCCGCATTGGAGAAACAATTGGACGCCAAAGCCTACCAACAACTCATCCATCAAATGTATTATACCAAGGTGAAACTTTCGTTGCCCAGGTTTAAAATGACCACCAGCTCCAAACTCAAGGCTCCCTTGTACCAACTCGGCATGAAGCAGGCTTTTGAAGATCAAGCCGATTTTACCGGGATGGTCAAAGCACCTATTTTACAAATATCGGAGGTCGTACACAAGGCATTTGTAGAGGTCAACGAGAAAGGCACCGAAGCTGCGGCCGCCACGGCGGTCATCATGAAGTCTAAAAGTGCCTCGGCAAATCACCGCCCCAGTATTCCCAAAATATTCAAAGCCGACCATCCTTTTTTGTTTATCATCAAAGACAATAAAACCGACAGCATTTTATTTATTGGTAAACTCGAAAACCCTAAGACGGCCAGTTAAGTAGTTCAGGACTGGTCGTTTTATCTAACTCATCTGGTCTAAACAACTTCCTCTTAGCGCTTGTTCAAAACACTTTTATTACAACTGCAATCTAATTATGATGATGAAACTACTTCGTAACCTCTTTCTGGCCTTATTGCTCATTACTTGGGTAATGGCTCCCTCTCAGGCGCAACTATCGCCTCGCAATGCCACGGTAAAGGGCAACAATCAATTTGCCATTGAACTTTACAAGAAACTTACTCAAGGCAAAAACGACAATGCCTTTCTTTCACCATATAGCATTTCTTCGGCCTTGGCTATGACCTACGCTGGCGCACGTAATAATACTGCCCAGGAAATGGCTCAGGTGCTTCACTTTAAGCCCAAGCAGCTGAATCAAGATTATAAAATGTTGACCGAGCACTTCAAAAATATCAACCGCAAAGGGTTAGAACTCAGCATAGCCAATGCTTTGTGGGGAGAGAAAACCCAACCATTTTTGCCTGCATATCTGAGCCTCAATCAAAAATATTATCAGGCGAAGCTCGAAAACCTCAATTTTAAACAACAATCCGAGCGTTCCCGATTGATTATCAACAAATGGGTAGAAGGCAAAACCAATAAAAAGATTAAAAACCTGATACCTAAAGAC
>CALDJV010000060.1 GCA_937899305.1 uncultured Cytophagaceae bacterium | reverse complement strand
CTGGCGATCGAGGCCATCAAAAATTGGGAAACAGGGTATTACATACTCGAGATGAAAGCCAAGGACAAATTTGGTGAAGCAGTTAAGACTGTCAAATATTTTGAAGTTTTCAACCCCAAAGGACAAAGCCTGGCCACCAATGGAATCAACTACTTTAATGTCTTAAAAGGGGCTGCTGAACCTGGCGAAAAGGCACAATTGCTGATAGGAACGGCGCTCCCTAAGGTGAAAATATTGTATGAGCTTGAGCACAAAAACAAGATTATCAAAACGGAATGGTTGACCTTAAAAAAACAGCAACGTTTGTTAGAGATTCCCATTACGGAGGCTTACCGGGGCAACCTTTCGGTAAATTATGTGTTTGTGTACAATAACCGATTTTATAACCGGGCTCAGGCCATAGAAGTACCCTGGACCAACAAAGCTTTAGACATTCGTTTTGAGACGTTCCGCAACAAGCTCAACCCAGGGGCCAAAGAAGAGTGGCGATTGAAAATCAAAGGAAAACAAGGGGATCGGGTAGCAGCCGAGATGGTGGCCACTTTGTACGATGCTTCGCTGGATGTTTTCCGAAGTAATTCTTTCAACTTTGGAGTATACCAGAATTATTACGCTCAATTGCGTTGGCGGAGCGACAACGGATTCAATACTTCCATTTTTAGAAACTACACCCGTTATTGGAATCCCCGTAAGCGTACGCTGTATCAGCGATACGATGCACTCAATTGGTTTGGGTTTTACTTTAATAATTATTACTACCGTTATTTCCGAAATGGTAGAGGTAGATATCAAAACTTTGGTGATTTTGAGAGTAACAAGCAATTGGATGAAGTAGTATTAGTAGCAGATAATATACGGCGTAAAAAGTCACGTAAACGAAAGGCAAAAATGGAAGTGGCCAAAGACAAGATGGTAGCGCAAAAACCAGCCAATGATGCGCCCAGAGAGCAATCAGGACGTAATGATGGTCTTAAGTCGGGTGAAACAGGTAAAAAAGGAAAAAAGTCGGGATTAGGAAGTGTGAAAGCACGTATAAACTTTAATGAAACTGCTTTCTTTTATCCTGAATTACAAACCAACGAGCAAGGGGAGGTAATCGTGAAATTTACCATTCCTGAGGCCCTTACCAAGTGGAAAATGCTGGGATTTGCTCATACCAAAGACCTCAAATATGGTTTTGTAAATAATACGCTCGTTACCCAAAAGGAGTTGATGGTGGTGCCCAATGCACCTCGTTTTTTCCGCGAAAACGACCAAATGACTTTTGGCAGTAAAGTGACCAACATTACCAACAAAGCGCTAGCAGGCAGTGCTCGCCTGTTTTTGTTTGATGCGATCACGAATAAACCAATTGATCAGCGTATGGGTAACCAAGCAAGTGAAAAGCCCTTTAAGCTGGTAGGAGGACGCAGTACGGTGCTGAATTGGAACATCAAAATTCCTGAAGGCGTGCAAGCCATTACCTATCGGGTGGTGGCCCAAGCGGGTAAATTTGCCGATGGCGAAGAAATGACCCTTCCGGTACTGAGCAATCGAATGTTGGTGACCGAAACCTTGCCTTTGCCAGTAAGGGGCGGACAAACCAAGCAATTTAGTTTTGCTAAACTCAAGGCCAGTGCCCAATCCAAAACTTTACGGCATCATAAATTGACCCTGGAATTTACCTCCAATCCGGCTTGGTATGCCATTCAGTCTTTGCCTTATTTGATGGAGTTTCCTTACGAATGTGCGGAACAAACATTTAGTCGTTTTTATGCCAATAGCATTGCTTCGCATGTGGCCAATTCTAGTCCCAAAATCAAGAAAGTATTTGATAGTTGGAAAAACATAACGCCTGATGCCTTGCTTTCTAACCTGGAGAAAAACCAAGAGTTGAAGTCATTGATTTTGCAAGAAACCCCTTGGGTACTCAATGCCAAAAGCGAAAGTGAGCGAAAACGCAGGGTGGGTGTGTTGTTTGACCTGAATCGCATGAGCAACGAATTGCAACGGGCCCTGACCAAGTTAGTCAAAAAACAAGTGAGTAATGGAGCTTGGCCTTGGTTTGACGGAGGCCCCGAAAATCGTTACATTACCCAACACATTGTGGCCGGAATGGGGCACTTAGATCGTCTAGGAATTAAAAATGTGCGTAATGACCGTCGAGCCTGGAACATGACCCGCAAAGCAATTGGCTTTTTGGACCGTAAAATCAACCAAGATTATCGGGAATTATTGAGGTTGGCTAAAAGAGGAGTCATCAAGCTGGAAGATGATCATTTGGGGTATTTGCAAATCCATTATTTGTATGCCCGTAGTTACTTTAAGGATATTAAGATTCCAGGCAGTACTCAAAAAGCTTTTGACTATTTTAAGAAGCAAGCCCAAAAATACTGGACCAACAAAAACAAATACATGTGGGGAATGTTGGCCCTTGGACTACACCGCTACGAAGACAAAACTACTCCTCAAAGCATTGTGAAGTCTTTGCGACAATACGCTCTTAAATCAGAGGAGATGGGAATGTATTGGCGTGAAACCGGAGGGTATTATTGGTATCAAGCACCCATCGAAAAGCAAGCGTTGATGATAGAAGTTTTTGATGAAATAGCTAAAGATCAGAAAACAGTAGACGACTTGCGTACATTTTTACTAAAATCTAAGCAAACCCAGGACTGGAAAACCACCAAAGCAACCGCAGAAGCTTGTTATGCCTTGCTGCTGAAAGGAACCAACTGGCTGGCCGAGACTAAGATGGCTGAAATTACGATGGGAGGCCAAAAAATAGATCCCTACAGCGAGAGTAGCCTGAGCAAGGTTGAGGCAGGTACCGGATATTTTAAAATGAGTTGGAATGGTGAAAAAGTAACGCCTGAAATGAGCAATATAACGGTGAAAAATCCTAATCCAATGGTGGCTTGGGGCTCGGTATATTGGCAATATTTCGAGCAATTAGACAAGATTACCTCGGCCAAAACCCCGCTGCAGTTGAAGAAAAAACTCTTTTTGCAGAAAAACACCGAGGCAGGACCTGTCATTACTCCAATTGATGACAAAACCAAACTTCAAGTAGGTGACCTTGTCAAAGTAAGTATTGAGTTACGGGTAGATCGTTTGATGGAATATGTGCATATGAAAGACATGCGTGCCTCAGGGTTGGAGCCCTTGAATACCATTTCTCGCTACAAATGGCAAGATGGTCTTGGGTATTACGAGAGCACTCGAGACGCCGCTACTCACTTTTTCTTCGATGCCTTACCCAAGGGAGTATATGTATTTGAGTATCCTTTGCGGGTAACTCACTCAGGAGATTTTTCTAATGGGATCACCACCATTCAGTGCATGTACGCGCCCGAGTTTGCCAGTCATTCTGAAGGAGTAAGGGTGAAAATAGACCAAAAGTAATGAAGCGAAAACGGTCAGTTATTGCGAATACGTTCACTCTGTTTTTTAGGATAGTGCCATCGTTTTTGAAGCTATATTTTACTGGTTTAAGTTTCCGAACTTAAATCACATGATAAGAACAAGTTTGTAACTTGTTTCATTTTGTAAAAATGACTTTATGCCTTCAAAAAGTGATCATAGGGACTATGATTTATGTTTTTAGAGTAGAGGCTAAGTAATTATTTCGTTTTTGTTAAAACGAGTTCAGTTGCAAACTGAACCCTATCTAGAGGCATCAGTTCGGAAACTGATGCCAGCTCTTACTTGATAAAAACAAGTAGAATAAAAAAACGAAAAGATGGTCCGGACTTTACACTTCAGTTTCAAACCTGGATGGACGAACATCAGGTGTTGTTGTAGAAGGTATCCTGTAAATATTGGATATTTAGTAAAACAAAAAACGACGTTGCTCAAAACAACGTCGTTTTTTGTATTCTATTGGGCATACGCTGGCTTTTGCCGAATGTTTCCCTAGCTTTGTGTATAACAACAATTCTACTGACAAATGATTGCTTTTATTCAAACTGGAGGTACCATCGACAAAGATTATCCCAAAACTCAAAAGGGTTATGCATTTGAAATTGCTCAACCTGCGGTAGTCCGTGTGCTCGAAAAACTCAATCCTTCTTTTGAATACGAGGTCATCGAGTTGCTGAAAAAAGACAGCTTGGAAATTACTGCTGATGATCGCAAGCTATTGGTAGACACCTGCCGACAGCAAACCAACGAGATGATTGTCATTACCCATGGTACCGACACCTTACTTGATACTGCCAAAGACTTGATGGTAGTGAAAAATAAGACCATTGTGCTTACCGGAGCCATGCGCCCAGAACGTTTTACCAATTCAGATGCCCCCGTCAATATTGGATTGGCCATTGGGAGTGTGCAAGCGTTGCCGCATGGCATATATGTCACGATGCATGGCCGTACGTTGCCTGCCAGTCAAATGAAACGCAATCCTGAAACCGGACAATTTATTCAACAAGACTAACTATTTGCTCTATGATTATTCTAATGTATGTCATGGCCGTTTTGTACATTTTAGCGGGCATTAACCATTTTATACAGCCCAAGTTTTATCTGAAAATGATGCCTCCTTATGTTCCTGCTCACAAGCTCATGGTAGATTTGAGTGGGGTGGCCGAAATTTTATTAGGCCTGGGGTTATTTTTTCCTTCAATCCGTAGTTGGGCGGCCATTGGTATCATTGTCCTACTCATTGTGGTACTACCCGGCAACATTTATATGCTGACCGAGCGCTTGGCCAACCGCCGTTTTAGAAAAATTCCCGTAGGTTTTCTTTGGTTTCGCTTACCGCTACAAGGCTTACTCATTTATTGGGCCTATCTGTATATCTAAACCTGTTTGCCGATATTACGCCGTTATTTTTAAAAAGCCGCCCAACTATCAGGTTCCACTACTTTTAGCTTTGGCCATCGTTCCAGCCATTTTTTAGATTGTATCCGTTGTCTAAAAACAGCTGGATTTTGCTCAAAAAAGGGAGTAGGACGGAGCACCAAGTTTTCTAGATCCTGGTACCCCCAAGGAGCTAGAAAATCGAGACGCTGCTGAGTGGTCACCCTTACCCCAATGGCAGTAGCTGTTTCTACCCAATTGCTCAACGCATTACGTAAAGAAGTGTAAGGTGCATGACCCGATTTGGAGTGCATACGTGCTTGATTTTTGACAGACCAAGGAATGCTGGGGAGCTGGGCTTTCAGTTCATTTTCAAATAAAATATCTTGAGCTTTTTCGGTATTTTCTGAATCAAAATATACCACATCTACATCCGTAAATGGAGTGGACAAAGCAAATCCATGAGCCTGATCCCAATACATATTTCTCAGAAAACCAGCCGCAACAAAAAAGCACCCTTGGCCTTGGTGGGTGGATTCCAATTGTTGTAGAGTAGTTAATATGGCACATTTTTGGGCATCGAGATTGAGCCAATCGGTCAGCGTAGATTCTAACGAAGAAGCTTGAGGAGGAGAGTAAAACATGAACGAGGTTACTGTGACGTAGCAATTAAAAAGTGAGAAGTTGATTAATTTTTGAACCTTTTTTTAAAAAATACGTAAGTACTAATTACCGTAAAATCAACGTCTTGCTAAGTTTAGTCATTACTTGACCACTACTATAATAATATACAACTATAAAATATAGGAAACCAGAATGAATACATATCAAGATTCAGTAAAACATCTATTAAACATTGAAGTAGGTATTAAAACACTAGAGAACGTTAAAGTAATCTTGTACAATATGTTTGGCCAGGCAGTATTAAGTACCATCACCAATATATCCAATGGTAAAGTAACCCTCAAAGTAGCTACCCTGTCCCATGGAGTCTATCAGGCGCATATCCATACCGCAGACCAAGTTTTGGTAAAGCGAGTGGTCAAACAATAAACCTGATAGAAGCTAACTTAGTAAAACTACATAAATAACCTAATCCATTTGGCTAATCTCTAACCGCTATACTT
>CALDJV010000059.1 GCA_937899305.1 uncultured Cytophagaceae bacterium | reverse complement strand
GATTAGCTAAAGCAGAGCTCGTCACAGCAAGCTGTAGACTCGGTTTTTTGAATCGTCTAGCAACCAGATATTACACCAAATTTGGATTACTTTATTTTTTCCGTTTTACTTACCAGGGTTGATTGCATTAGCTAACCCGCGAAATCATAAGCTGTTTTAGGTAAAATATTCATTTTTAAGCTTGATCACCCTTGCCTTGGTAAAGGAAGGCAACTGATTGTCTCGTCGGCAGTATTTTGCTATGAACTATCTCAGAAAATCAACCGTCACCTTTATCTTTTTGTCTGTTCGTCAAAACTTAATGTGTTACTTTCAAATCATAGTACTTCACTCGGGCAAAAGCCCCCTCATCTCGAGTAGACAGGTAGTTTCCCGCCTTGAAGTAGTTTTCAAATACACTCCATTTTTTGATGTGTTCGCTGTTGTATACTTTGGAGCTTTTTCCATTCAAAATGATTTCCATTCGGCCTTCGCTCACAATGACCTCTAGAGTAAATTTCTCAAAACCCACTTCTTCGGGAAACGTATAGCCTTCGTCGTCGGTCCAGGCCGAGGTCTTCAACAATGTGGGCATTTTGGTATCGATGTCTTTCAACACTTTGGTTTTTACCCTTACCTTGCCTTTGTTCCAATAGATTTTCAGCATAGGTGGGGCGTTGTTGTCATCTTCCCCAATCAAGTCCCGTTGCGCATTGGTCAACCGTCCGTGGATCTGCATAATGATTGTTCGGTGGTATTTATCATTGGCATCTTTGCTCATTTCTGCCATCCTTAAAGTTCCCTTCATGCGGCCTCCCTGGGCAAAAGTCCAGTTGGTACTGTTGCTACCCGGAACCATTTGTTCTCTCAACTCGGTGCGAGAATAACTAGAGTTGGCAGTGCTTTGCGCCGGGTAAGTATAAAACACCAAGGAAGCATCAGTAGAGTCGTTGTACATAAAGGGTTTCACGGTTTCATTCGTAGCATAATTCAATATTTCAGGAGGCGCTACTTCAGTGGGTCTCCCAATCGGTAGTGTCACCTTCCAATGACTCAAATCAATTTTGGGCAGGTTTGATGGCGATACCGATACTACTGTCTGAGGCTGAGGTTGGCTGATGCCCTTTTTGCAGGCATAAGCTCCCCATAGTATCCCAGTGCACATCATATAAACCAAGTATTTTTTTCCCATTTCAAAGACAGTTAATCGCATCCTTTATTCTTGTTTTTCTACAATTGAAAATGAGTCAACCCGGCTTTCTGCTCCAGTATTGGTAAAGTAGATGGCCACTTGGGCATTGTCTCCCGAGTTGAAAGTAAGGGTACCTTCTACATAAGTACTGGCACTGGTTTGGTCGCTCAACGTAACCGATTCAATCGTTTTTGCATCTATCTGAGTAGGGTCGGTTACTGCACCAGCCAATACCGCTACTTTCAGCGAACCTACTGGAGAAGTTTTCATGGTATAATAGAAAGAAATGGTGTACTGCTTGTTGCGCTCTACGGTAATGAGTTGATACCCAATGCGATCGCCTGCTGAAGGTAGTTTAGCCGCTTTGACTCCATCATGGATCGGGCTAGAAGTGATTTGAATGGCCCCGCCTAAATCTCCGTTGCGCCAATTGTCCCGAAAGCTATCGCTCCCCTCTTCGTCAAAACCAGCATTGAGTATTTCGGGCATAAAAGCGCTCACTGGTGCCGCAATTTTTACTGCTGCGGTATACGTATTGGTTACTTCTAGTTTATCCTTGGCAATGAGGGTCACGGTGTAGTCGCCATCATCCGCGTAGGTGTGGCTTGGGTTTTCCTCCGTAGAAGTCGCTCCATCGCCAAAATCCCAACTATACGAAATGGCACTCAATGACAGGTTGGCGAAACTCACTTCCTTGTAATTGCCTTCGCTTGGGGTAAATGAAAAGTTGGCCGAAGGGGGCGTTTTATCAGGAATAGACCCTACATCGGGCAACTCTTCCTGACAAGCCTGGGTGGCCAGTAGCAAAACCCACATAAGGCTCAAACAACTGGCTTTTAAGCATTTATGATATATATATTTTAGCTTTTGCATGTCTTAGGTCTTTTTGAAGGGCAATAGTTATCCTGTTTTATCCATTTTACTTGATGGATAACCATTGCCCAATTGGTAAATTCAAATGTGATTTTTCTGGTAACTTAATACCCCGGATTTTGGGTCAATGCTCCTCCACTCACGTTGATTTCACGCTGTGGAATGGGCAACAACAAATCGGTAGGCGCAAACGAATACCCCTTGGAAGCAGCAAAGGCCCCTAGTACGTTTTCGGCCTCCCCAAATCGGATGAGGTCATAAAAACGTTGGTTTTCAAAAGCCAATTCTATCCGGCGTTCGTCCAATAACATTTGCTTGGTCAGGGTAGCACTGCCATCCTCCACCAACGGAGCCATGCCTGCTCTTACCCTTACTTTGTTGTATGACTGAATGGCTTGTAAACTTTGGGTAGAAGCCCCTCCGGCCAAAATGGCTTCCGAGTGCATCAATAACACATCAGCCAAACGCAACACAATCCAGTCGTTTCCACATTGACGCACATTGGCCGATTGGGTCAAAAACTTCCCTACCGCCCGGTTTGAGTTGGCATCATACAAGGTAATGGCTCGCTCTACATCGCTAGCCTCTACCGCAGCCACAAAATCATCCGTGATGAAGTTCAACCCACTGGCTTGCCCACCAACCGTCATTTCAAAAGAGAAATCCTGGCTCTCGGTGGTATTGTCATCTAAATAAGGAATGGCAAAAATGACTTCTGAATTCATCTCTGTGTAAAACACATCGTTGTAGTTGTCCTGCAAGGCATAGTTGGCATTGTTGACCAAGCTGCTCAATATGGTTTCGGCAGCTACATAATCGCCTCGGGTCAACTTTACCTTGGCCAATAGTGCTTGGGCTGCTCCTTTGGTGGCTCTTCCCGCGCCAATGCCATTTGCTTCGGGCAATAGATTGGTCGCGTCAGTCAGGTCAGTCTCTATAAAAGCCAACACTTCGCTGACATCGTTGCGACCAAAAGCACTCGTATTGGTTTGAATAATGACCTGGTCTATCAAAGGTACTGCACCAAAAGCCCTCACTAAATTAAAATGTGACAAAGCTCGAGCAAATTTGGCTTCTCCTTCAAATTGATTTTTCAAGGTTTCGTCGGTCACTACTCCCAAATGTTTAATCACCTGATTGGCCCTGAATATCACGTTATAGTTGGCTTGCCAATAACTTCCAATGGCCAAATTGGTAGGCTGTACCGAAAAACTCTCAAATTGGGCCCAGTCTCCTTCACTTGAGCGGGTTTCGGTATTATCGGTACGCATTTCCAACAATGCAAACTCACGCAAGGGTACTTGTTGTAAGCCATCATAAATGGCGATTACGCCACCCTCTACTTGATCTGCATTTTCGTAAAAACCATTGTCTCCAATAAAAGAAGGGGGAACAAGATCTAATTTTTCTCGGCAACTATAAAAGCCAACCGCCAGACAAATCAGGAATATATATGTTTTAATACTTTTCATATTGCAATGCTTTTTAGTGGTTTTATCTATCACCTCACTATCTTAGATTAGAAATTAACATTCAAACCAAAAGAATAGGTACGATAAATAGGGGCTGGCCCTCTTTGATAACCATAAGTCAGTGGATTACCCAATCCTTGGTCTATTCCTTCGGGATTGTATCCTACATAACCATTGGCCATTACATACAAGAGGTTTTGAGCACTGAGGTATACTCTCAAACTTCTTACTCCTGGAATGAGTCCCTTGGGGAGCGTGTAGCCCAAATTGATATTTCGCAACGCCACGTAAGAAGCATCCTGAATATCATCATTGGTAAAGATGCGCTGTACCACTTTGTTGGCATCAGGGAAATCGCTCGTATAATCTTGATTACTGCTAAATTCGTTATTAATGTATTGAGAAGAAATGTTTCTCACTTCTGCCCCGTGCGAACCTTGTAACATAAAACTAAAATCAAAGTTCTTGTATCTGAATGTATTGGTCATACTCCAAATCAAATCGGGGTAAGGGGAACCCAAAATAGTACGGTCGTCGGTATCAATCACACCATCACCATTGATGTCTTTTACATATACATCTTGCGATTGCGCATTGATGGGGTAAAATGGGTTGTTAATGAATTCAGCTGGAATCTCTTTTTCGACTACATAGCCATAAAAAGAAGAGATTGGTTGGCCTTCTTGAGCAATCCACTCGGCAGGCCTTTTATTATCTACCACACTAATAAGCCCATCAGAACCAGCAAAATCTACCAATGTATTCTTGTTATGGGTCATCAACACTCTGGTAGACCAGGTAAAGTCATTGTTTACAATGTTTCGAGTATTGATTTCTACCTCAAGACCTTTGTTTTCAACCACTCCTTTATTTACCAAAGCAGTACTGAAACCAGTCACTGAAGGAATGGGTAAACTGAGCAGTAAATCTTGACTGGTACGTTCATAATAATCCAATGATATTCCGATACGCCCTCGCAAGAATGCTACATCAATTCCAGGGTTGAATTCTACCAAGCGTTCCCATCTCAATTCTGAATTTGCAATATTGATGGGGTTAAAACCAATGAGATTCCCCCCTAATGCGGTAGCCACCGGCGAGATTTGCCCAATATGGTCATATTCTCCAATGCCAGTATTGCTCCCCGTAATACCATAGCTGGCGCGTATTTTCAGCTCATCTATTAAAGTGCTGTTTTTCAAGAACTTTTCTTCCGAAATTCTCCAACCAACCGAAGCGGCCGGAAAAAAGCCAAACTTGTTGTCAGGACCAAACTTAGAACTTCCGTCCCAGCGAGTACTCACCGACACCAAATATTTTTCATCGTAAGCATAGTCAACTCTACCAAAATAAGACAACAAAGATTCTTGGACTTCCGAAGTGCTTGCTCCAATGACATTGGCTGCTGGAATGGTTTCAATCAAATCGTTTTCAAAACCAGCCGATTGAATACCGCTAAACTCTTGATTCCACTGCTCATAGGCAAAACCACCAATTACATTGATTGCATGCCGCCCATAAGTGCGATCAAAATTCAAAGTACTCTCTGAAATCGTATGGAATTGTAACGAAGTAGAACGGGTGGATGCTGCATCGCCAGGTCCATTCCGCGTGGCTTCTACCCCAGTAAAGTTGGTATTTCTTTTATACCTGATGTCTCCTCCAATAGATTGCTTGAAAGACAGTCCTTTCATAATGTTTGCCTTCAAATAAGCCCGAGCAAGCACTTTAGACTGGTAACGCATCCGGCGACGCTCCAACACTTTTGCCAAGGCACTTTGGTTAGAGGTAGCACTGATGCTGGTTCCACCAGAGGCTAAAGGTTGGCCAGCTTCCAGGTCGTAGTTGTCAAACATACGCTCCATGGCATAATCTCCAACTTTAGTATCTGCCCAACGTCCGTTTTCTCTCAATCGGTTTACATATTGAATGGAGTTTTCGTCCAGGTACAAAGGTAGCCAAGGATTTTGGCGAACCGCATCGTGAATACCAATAGGAAATCGTCGCTGTATAGTATGTGAAGTGTTGAACACCATTCCAAAAGAAATTCTTTTGGTGATTTTGGTATCAAGGTTTAAACGCAAGTTTATTTTTTCAAAATTATCGGTCAGTAGTACTCCCTCGTCGTCTAAGTAACTCAATGCCGCTCGGTACTTCGTATTTTTAGTACCTCCTCGGGCCGAAATAGAATGGCTATGGATCACTCCTCCATCCATCATTACCCTTTCCCAATCGGTATAGGTGCCCAACTGTTGGATGTATCTCATTCTATCGGTCAACACTCCTCCGTTATTTGCTCTCACAAATTCAGCCCATTTATCAGGGGTTGTCAATATGCCTGATCTGGGTACCGACTTGATACCAAAGTAGGTATTGTAAGAAATTTTTG
>CALDJV010000058.1 GCA_937899305.1 uncultured Cytophagaceae bacterium | reverse complement strand
TTATTTAAGAAACAATTAGATCAATAATACTTTTACCAAGTTTTCAATATAGTAGGTTTAAGCGCATATTTAAAATCCATCAAATGTACGCTTGCAATTATATTGAGGCCATCAACCAGATACTGTGAACTCTTGCTATTATAACACCCATATACTATTGAAAAAAGAAATTATGATTCGCAAACCCGTAACTTATTATTTAAGCGTATTATTCGTTCTACTTGGTTTTAATCTTTCTGCTCAAAATATCATCGCTCGTATAGATACCAGCTACGCCAACATCAAAAAGGTAGAAATTTCGGCAGGTTTTTGCCGGGTAGAAATCGGAGCCATCAGCGAAAACGGTAGAGTAGAGTTTTTTGGAGAAATAAGTACCGACAGAAAACCAAACAAGATTACCCAATCTCCTTATCGTTTTAGACACAAGGTACAAGGTAATTTACTCAAGGTTTGGTTAGAGGGCAAATCTCGCGGTTCTAACTTGAGCGAAAGTCGTCTCATGTTCAAAGTTCCCCCTCAAACCGACATTGATGTCGTAAGCAGGTCGGGTAAAATTTATGCTTTTGGGTTAAGTGGAGGATATACCAACCTCAAAACCCACAATGGTTCTATCAAAGCTCAATACATTAATTCCAAAGTTGTCCGTTTCAAAAGTCATTCGGGTGACATCAAAGTTGAAAACCTCAACGCTGAACAAGTGTATTTTAAATCTCATTCTGGTTATTTCAAATTAACTGAAGCTAAAGCCAAAAAGATAGAAGCCCGTAATCACATGGGGGGTCAGCGATGGACCAATATAGCAGCCAAACTTGACGCAGCTAGTCATCTATCTACCATTCGTGTCATTAAAGGGAAGGGAGAAGTTCGCCTCAAAAGTCATACAGGTACCCTGAGGATATACAATTACGTTGGCTTGGTCAACGCCCAGAATTATGCCGGATCGATTCGCCTAAAAAATGTTCACGGCAAAATGAACCTTCAAACCAATGCGGGTAGCATTATAGGAGAAGGAGTGCTATTAGTCAACCAATCGAGTTTACAAACCGCAGCAGGTTACATCAAACTAAAACTCAAAAACGAACTCAACAAACTCGATTATGATTTGAGAACGGGCTCAGGAAGCGTGAGAATTGGGGAAAACAAACATGGCAAAAAGTATGTAACCAGAAATGGTAATTCCACTTTTTTAAAGGCCATGTCTCGCAGTGGTAGCTTGTCGTTTGGAAAATACGAGGAAGAAAAGTAGTTGGTAGTTGGTAGTTGGTAGTTGGTAGTTGGTAAAACACGATATCACTACACTTGTTGTTACGTTCATTCTATTTTAAAAAAGAAACCCCATTTCGTGAAACCAAGTCAAGGAATGGGGTTTTTGGATAAATAAACCGACAAAGTAATTCGTCAAATCATCAGTACAACGAAGGTTTCTGGAACGAATCCTGTCACTTCGTTAAGGTTGTTTTGCATCTAAAACCTTATCGATGCGAGCCAAAATATCCTGATAATGGTATCGCGTCATTGTATTAGGCGCCATCACCGCAGCTCGCTTTACCAATCGCTTGATTTGGTTTAACTCTCCTCGGGCAATAGGGCGAATGTCAGATTGACTTACGTCGATTCGACTAAAACCAGAAAAATTTAAAAAAGCCCGGCTTCTTGGTGCCCGTTGTTCCTTGGTCATCAAACGCTCCAATTGCTCGATATGAGCCCGTTGTAAGTTACGACGATAGGTGTCTACTTTTTGGCCAGCCTTGGCTTCCGACCAAATCCCATTACGCAAATCAGTACACATTTCCATTACTCCATAAGCTTTCTTTCCATTCAAAGTTTCGTTTTCGATCAAGCGAGCCAAACGGCTAAAATCCAACACCTGATTGAGTACTCTGCCTTGGGCCGAGCGAATGCGATTGACCATTCCATCCGCCTCTATTTTACCCAAAATATCTTTACGAATCATCCATTTGGGTGTTTTCAAGGCTTGGTCTATCAAAAACTTCAACGCCTTTTTCTGATACGCCTTGGGCACGTGGGTATACACATCTCCTTTTTCGTCGGCGGTTTTATAAAACTCATACACTCCCCCAACGTTGGAGGCTACGTGCCCCATATAACGCGACCATTGACCTAGTATGCTGCGATACAATTCAGCCAGTGTACCATAGTCATCTCCTTTCTCGTAAGACCATTTCGTAAGGTTGTTCATGATGCGTTTTAAGTTGGCAATACCATAAGTACTGGCTTTTACGGCATCATCGCCCAAGTCTTCAGTTTGTGAAGATGGATCCCGAGGGTTGAACATTTGACGACCAAAACGATATATTTTGTTTTTGGCTTTTACGGTGATCCACTTGTCTAAAATGGCTTTTTCTTCCTCTTCAGTTTTGTCTAAAATAGGACGGTACCCCCAACGGATCGAGTGTTTGTCATACAAACCAATGCCTGGCATCAGCGAAACACCTTTGTCACCTGGTTGGGCCACATAGTTGAAGCGGGCATAATCCATAATAGAAGGAGCAGTACCCATTTTTTTGGTAAAGGTAGCCGAACGTAACGAATCTACCGGATAGGCCGAGCTAGACCCCATGTTGTGGGGTAACCCCAAGGTATGTCCTACTTCGTGCGCCGATACAAAACGGATCAATTGTCCCATTACCTCATCAGTAAATTTAGGCTTTTGAGCATCAGGGTTGATCGCAGCAGTTTGCACAAAAAACCAGTTACGCAACAACTTCATGACATTGTGATACCAAATGATATCGCTTTCTAAAATCTCACCAGTACGAGGATCATGCACGTGAGGGCCTTGCGCATTCTGAATGGGCGTAGTAATGTAGCGAATCACTGAATAACGTACATCTTCTGGGCTAAACTCCGGATCTTCTTCTTTGGTGGGGGCATCTTTGGCAATGATGGCATTTTTGAAACCAGCTACCTCAAAGGCTTTGTTCCAGTCCTCTACTCCCATTTTCAAATACTTGCGCCATTTTACTGGCGTACCTGCACCGATGTAATAAACAATGGGCTTTACTGGCTCTACCAACTCTCCTTTTTTGAAAGCCTCAACATCTTTGGGCTCCAACCGCCAGCGAGTAATCAATTGTCGAGGAGAAGCTTCGTGAATGTCTTTGTCATATACGGTTTGTCTTACCGAAAAATAGCCTACCCGACGATCAAAATGACGCGGCTTCATGGGCTTTTCGGGCAACAAAATCATTGATTGATTCATTTCCAACGACAAAGCCCCCGTCACCGCGTTGCTGGGTAACCTGGTGCCATTGTAAGTCAAAATATGACGTATTTCAATGTTTTTGGGGTAGCTGTGTACGTGATTGATCAACGAGCGACTACGGTCTAAACGACGAATTCCAAAACGACGTCGCTGTCCTGCGTTCAAAGGACCAATCATTTGTACATCGGTTGTAAATAGCTTGGAAACCTCAATCACATAGTTCTTTTTTGCCTTATTGATGGCCGCCACCTTGAACGACATAATGATGGGCTCAAAGTTGTTGTTTTTTACCGAGGTATAAATCGGATCTTCTTCGTTGGCGATGTTGTTATAGGATACCGAACGAAGCAAGATGGTGTTGTCTTTCTTTTCCCAACGAACGACTTGCTGAGGACGCGACTTCATTCCGGCTCCACCAAAACTAAGGCCTTGAGTAATTCCAGCAATCCGGCTTACAATCAACATTTCCTTGTTCAATAAGGTGCTTGGAATTTCAAAATAATGTTTGGTCTTCACCTTGTGATAGGTAAATAACCCCGAGTCAGACTTGGCGTCTTTGGTAATCACCTTTGCATAAGGTTTGATACCTCCTCTGGAGCGTGCCCGACGTTTGGGAGGAGTTTTAGCAGTAGTTTTTGCTCCTTTTTTACCCTTACGATTTCTTTTTTTCTTTTGAGCTAAAGCGTCGTTAGAACCTGCCAATAGCAGCCCCATACAAAACAACGCCACTAGCTTTAGATTCACTAGATAGTTATTTCTCATTACAAATATTTGGGTTTTTACTCAATACAACCTCAAAACTATGCAATTGCCTTCCACCAAATTTTGATATAACATTTTTTTAACTTTATAAATCTTTTGTTTAAAACTTGTAAACCAAGGTATAAGGAACCACCTACAGCACTGATACGCCGATAAGCCTAGCCAACACCAGACAAGCTATAGATGAAATAATTTGACTTCAATCTTCGTATGGGCCAACAAACTTATAGATGAGAATCGTGAGAATCAAACCCATTTTTAATTGTATATTGTTCCTTCTTATATCAGTTTTTGCTCAGCAAAGTATTGCTCAATCTGCTACAAGAGAATATCAACAAATACAGACCTTGTTGGCGCAAGCCACTACCACAGATCAAATCAAAGATGCGTTACCTGCGTTAGAAGGAATCCAATTTCCCTACCATCGTCGTTTGCATCAACGCTATCGTCACTTGCGTTTTTATGTGTACAGTACATACCAAGTTGATGCTTTGTCGTATAAAAACCAGATTATTTTCCGATCGCTCAAATTAATGAAAGATAGCGTCTCTCGATTTGTTCAGTTAGACTCATTAGCCCTTGATCAATTGATAGCAAAATGGAATAATTTCTACCAGGCTCATAAAAACATTGCTGATTTTCAGCGGGAAATCATCCTAACAGAGGGGTTTGCCCTGAAAGCAGGCTTGGGAATGCCCACTCATTACGTAAAAAAACTCAAGGAATGGGTAAACAGCGAAGAAGTTGCTCCTTTCCAAACTCTGATGCAAAGCTTCTACGTAGAGCAACAAACCTTTGGAGCCATTGGAATCCGTCAATTGCATCGAAAGAAAATCAAAGTACCCCAAAAACTCCGTCAGTTAGCCCGACACATTCGTCGACGCAATGCAGAAATTCTTACCAGTAAGAAAAGTTGTGTGATAGATGTTATGCCTTATTTTTAAAATAACCTGCTCACTTTTGTAACATCTCCTTTCATGTTGTATCCAATCTAAAATACTTCGCTAAAATGAAGCAAAATCTTAAATTGTGATGTATATGAAAAACCCGTTATCCTCCAAATATTCTGAAGAAACCAATCAACACTTGGTAAAAAAAGCCCTCGAGGGAGATCGTAAAGCCTTGGACGAGCTCATCCATTTGCACCAACCTTTTATTTATAATGTTGCTTGGAAAATGGTGCACGATCCCAACGATGCCATGGACCTCACCCAGGAAACTTTGCTAAAGGTTATTACCAAGCTTTCCCAATTCAATTTTAAAAGCTCGTTTCGTACCTGGCTCTACCGAATTGTAGTCAATGAGTTTTTACAAACCAAACGACGCAAAATGGAAAATACCTTGAGCTCATTTGAAGAACATGCCTCCAGGCTAGCCTCTATCCCTACGCCTGAACTTAACGAAGAAGAGTATATTGCCTTTACTGAACTTTCCCGCGAAATGCAAATTCGCTGTTTGTCGGGTATGTTGATGTGCCTCACGCGAGAACAAAGGCTCATTTATGTTTTAGGCGATACTTTTGGTACCAACCATAAAATAGGTGCTGAGATATTTGAGATGAGTCCGCAAAACTTTCGAATTAAGCTACACAGGGCACGAAAAGATCTACATAACTATATGCATAACAACTGTGGCTTGGTCAATAAAGCCAACCCTTGTCGTTGTCCTAAAAAAACCAAGGCTTTGAAAGCAGCAGGTGCATTGGATGAGAAAAAAATGGTGTTTAATATTTCATACAAGCATAAGATTTTAGCCTATGCCGAAGAAAGCTATGAAGGCTTGCTGAATCAAATAGAGAACAAGGTAACAGAGCTATACCGCGACCATCCTACCAAAGAAGATTTCGATAAATCTACTATTATTAACCATTAGTGAGCGGTACATTATTTGTCAAGTCTTCCCAAGAATTCTAATAA
>CALDJV010000057.1 GCA_937899305.1 uncultured Cytophagaceae bacterium | reverse complement strand
TATTTGCATATTGTATTAAGTAATTCGTAAAAAACAAAGTTTCGTTTTTTTTAGTCCACAGTCGACGGTCCATAGTCCATAGTAGCGCGAAGCGGTACAATTGATTTCCAGTCCATAGTTGGCTAATTGAATGAAAAGTGAAAAACGTAAAATGAAAAATGATACACTGCTTCGCGCAACCATTTAGCAATATAACCATAAGCCGTAGGCGGAACAATAGAATATATCATCGCCTCGCGCAACCATTTAACAATCAGCCGAAGGCGGAACAATGTAACAATAGAAACAAATAAGCGAAGCGGAACAATTTAACAATGAACGCGTCAAATATCTTTTAATTTCTTCGCGGGATTGCCCACATAAAACCCTGGTTCGGTAATGTCTTTAGTAACTACTGCCCCGGCTCCAATGACCACATTATCGCAAATATTGACGGGTAGAATGGTCGCATTGGTACCAACTGAAACCTGATTGCCAATAGTGGTTTTTTTCCAAAAATTTCGGTCGCCTCCTGCCGGGCCACCCTTGGCAAACAAATCGTTGATGAACATGGCGCCATGGGAAATAAAACAATCGTCTCCTATGGTCACCAATTCACAAATAAAGGCGTGGGATTGGATACGACAGTTTTTGCCAATGCTTACCTCTTTTTGTATTTCTACAAATGGCCCTATGAATGTATCATCGCCAATGGTACAACCATACAGGTTCACTGGCTTTACAATTTTTACATTTTCGCCAAACTGAACGTTTTTGATGCCTATTTCGTAAAATGTGGGTTGATTATCCATGGGTTTTCGTACTATCGTAAATCATTTCTATAGCTCGAATGCTCTTGATCCCTTCAGTCCCTTCTACCACATCTCCGCTTTTTTGTTGAAAATTCTGAATGATGTGTTCAATCACAAAGGGGTGGTTAGAACTGGTACCCTGGTACTTGCCATACAAATTGGGTTTGTCGGTATATTCTATGGAAGTATCTAAAGGCCAAGCCTCTACATCCCAATATTCAATTTTATTCAAATACTTACCGCCAATTTTGATGGTTCCTTTTTCACCAACAATGGTAATGCTGCCTTCGTAGTTTTTGCTGTACACCGAGGTCGTCCAAGTGATGGAGCCCATGACCCCACTCTCAAAAATGATCGAAGCATTGCCACAGTCTTCTATTTCGATTTGATGGCTTTTGGTGTTTAGGTGGGCCTTGGCATCAGTCACATCACCAAACCACCATACCAATAAATCTATGAAGTGGCTTACCTGAGTAAACAGTGCCCCTCCCTCGAGCGATTTCTTTCCTCGCCAGGGAGACTCATCATAATACCCCTGATAACGATTCCACAACACATCGCATTTTACCATGTAGACTTCTCCTAATTTGCCTGCGTCTAGTACCTGCTTGAGCAAGCGTACCGGAGTGTTGAAGCGATTTTGTTTGACAACGTAAAGTTTCACCCCCGCTTTTTGAGCAGCCTGGTTCATTTCCTCACAATCTTTGACCGAAAGGGCCATTGGTTTCTCTACCAATACATTTTTTCCCTGCTTGATGGCCTCGAGGGTCATTGCTTTGTGGAGGTGATGAGGAGTACATATATTGACAAAGTCACAATCTACTTGCGCCAATAGTTGCTGATAATCTTTGTAGTGAGGTACTTGATTGTAAAGTTGCGATTGGGCCTCGCAAATGGCTTGGTTAGTGTCGCAAATGGCCACAAGGGTCGCCTGTGGTTCCGCATCCAGTACCGCAATGTGCCTTCGGCCTATATTACCACAACCTATGACCGCAAATTTGACTTTATTCATTGATCTTAAATACCTTATTATCTTCTATTTTATATTTTGCTTTGCTTTCTGGGCAGGTAGCCTCTCCGTTTTGGTCAAACGTTAACCGATGTCCATATTCACTCATCCACCCAATTTGCCTGGAAGGGTTGCCCACTACCAAGGCATAAGCGGGCACATCTCGCGTAACGACTGTTCCCGCCCCAATGAACGCAAACTCGCCGATGTCGTTGCCACAAACGATGGTGGCATTGGCTCCAATAGAAGCCCCTCGCTTGACGGTAGTTTTGGCGTATTGTCCCTTACGATTGATGGCACTGCGCGGGTTGAGCATATTGGTAAAAACCATCGAAGGCCCCAAAAACACATCGTCTTCGCAGGTCACTCCTTCATACACTGAAACATTGTTCTGTATTTTTACATTTTTACCCAAGGTAACTCCTGATGCAATGAATACATTTTGTCCAATGTTACACTTTTCGCCAATATTGCACTGGGGCATCACATGAGAAAAATGCCACACCTTGGTATCTGCTCCTATTTGTGCTCCTTCATCAATTACCGCCGTTTCGTGGGCAAAATAGTTAGTTTGTTGGCTCATACATCTCTTTTTTGAGTTTATAAATATTCTCAATAATTTCCACCACTTTCAATCCTTCCAAGGCATTGGTAGTGGCTATGTTTTTGCCTCGCAGGGTGTCTACCACATTTTGAATCACATAATGGTGGTTGGCCGCACTGCCTTTGTATGCTCCATAGTCATTGGGAGGATTGGCCAGGGGAAGTTCGGGCATTTCGTAATCTTTGACATGACAATACTCCACTTTGTCCATGTATTGCCCTCCTACTTTTACCGTCCCATTTTCGGCCAGAATCGTGATGCTGCTTTCAAAGTTTTTGTTCCAGGTGGAGGTAGAATAATTAATTACTCCCAGTCCCCCTTTTTTAAACTCAAAGTTTACAATGCCCGAATCCTCGAACTCGGTCAATTGCTGATGATTGAAATCGGCAAAGCTGGCGTTGATTTTATGAATGTCGCCAAAAAGCCAAAACATAATATCGATAAAATGGCTAAACTGGGTAAAGAGTGTCCCCCCATCGGTAGCCAATTTCCCTTTCCAGCCTTCTTTCTTGTAATAACGTTCGTCCCGGTTCCAATAACAATTGATTTGTACCATATAAATTTTACCCAAATGGCCACTTTCTACCAATTCTTTGAGCCAAGCCGACGGAGGGCTATAACGGTTTTGCATCACACAAAAAAGCAATCTTTGTCGTTGTAACGCTTTGAAAATCAACTCCTCAGCATCTTCTTTATTCAAAGCCATTGGTTTTTCGCATACCACATGGCAGCCGTGATCTATAGCCAGGGCTGACTGAGGGGCATGTAAATTGTTGGGGGTACAAATGTTAATGACCTGAATGGCCTCGGCATTGTACTGACTCAGCAATGCTTCTATCGAATGGAAAAAAGGCACTTGAAACGTATCCTGAATCGTTTCTTTCAGGCTCCCATCTATATCGGCCACTGCTACCAATTCAGTATCTGGATTTTGCTGAATCATAGTGGCGTGCCGTTTGCCAATATGCCCCATCCCTACTACCGCAAATTTTATTTTATCCATGCGCATTGATTGTCATGAGTTCGCGAAATTTTTCACAAATATAGTCGAGTTGATCAGAAGTCAACTCTGTATGCATCGGTAATGACAAAACTTTTTGACTGAGTGCTTCTGCTACTGGAAAGTCCCCAGTTTGATAACCTAAGTATTGATAGGCCCGATGCAGGTGCAAGGGCTTGGGGTAATAGATCATAGAAGGAATGCCCGCTGCTTTTAACGCTTCTTTCATTGCATCACGTACCGAAGCATTGGCCAACTGTAAAGTATATTGGTGAAACACGTGCGTAGAGGATTCATTACGTTGCGGAGTTTGGAGCGCTTCTATGGAAGATAACCGATTCGAGTAGGCTTCAGCCGCTTTTTGCCGGGCCTCAATATAGCTGGGTAAATGTTGTAACTTGATGTTGAGCACTGCGGCTTGTAGGGTATCCAAACGAGAGTTGAGACCTACCTGGTCGAAATGATATTTGGTTCGCTGACCATGGTTGGCGATTTGTCGTAGTTTGATGGCCAATTCGTCATCATTGGTAAATACTGCTCCGCCGTCTCCCATACAGCCCAGATTTTTGGACGGAAAAAAGGAAGTAGTCCCGATGTGTCCAATGGTCCCCGTTTTTTTAGAGGTGCCACTTTCAGAGGTATAAGTCGCTCCAATGGCTTGGGCATTGTCTTCTATTACATACAAATCATGTTTGTGGGCGATGTCCATTACCACGTCCATATCTACACTTTGACCAAATAAATGTACTGGAATGATGGCTTTAGTTTGAGGGGTAATCAGTTTTTCTATTTGACTCACATCCATATTGAAGTAGGTTGGATGAGCATCTACAAATACCGGTTTAAAACCCAATAAGGCGATGACTTCTACCGCAGCTACGTAGTTGAAAGTGGGTACAATGATTTCGCAACCTGGGGGCAAATCCAGCGCCATCAAGGCGATTTGGAGGGCATCGGTGCCATTGGCACAGGGGATGACGTGGCCTGCTTGTAAGAACTGGGCCAGCGAGTGAGCAAAATCTTTGACGGGTTGTCCGTTGATAAAAGCACTGGAAGAAATCACTTCATGGATAGCTTGGTTGAGTTGGGGTTGTAGTTTTTGGTGTTGGGTAGTCAAATCTACCATGTGTATTTTATTCATACAATTGCTTGTTATTTATTGATCCAAAAGGATATGGGCATTTAAATAAGGCCAAAACCTGCTGCAATCGGCCCAAGTCCAGGAGTTTGCGTTGCTTTTTTGGTTTACAAATTGGGCAATGGCGGTTCCGTTCCAAATATCAGACTTGACAAATGTACTTGAATTTACCTGATCCAGAACAAATTCTTTGAGTACTCCACTAAACCATTCGGGCATGGGGGCATTCAAACCTATTTTAAGTTTTCTTGTACGAATTACCTCAGGTAAAGTTCCTTGCATGGCATCTCGCAATATTCTTTTGGTAAACCCCTGGCCCAGCTTGCTCGAGAGTGGTAGGCCAAAAACAAAGCTTACCAAGCGCCAATCCATAAATGGCATTCGGATCTCGACACTATGTTGCATAGAAGCCCGATCGAAATTTCGCAAAATCATGGGCAAGGTAGTTCGATGAAAGTTCTGATGCAACACCTGATCAATCGATGATAAGGTTCCTTTTTCCGATGTTTGTGATGCTAACGAGGGCAATTCGTAATCAGACTGTGGAAGCCAATGACTTACTTCGTTAGGGGATGTTTTTTGGGGTTTGGTAGGCAACAAACTTTTCAGTTTACGAACCACCGCCTTTTGATAAAAACGCAAATCTTTGGAGGGGTTCAAGGCTTTCAAATAAGTATCCACAATTTTAGGTTGGGCATTTTCGGGATACAAAGCACCATACGTTTCAATGGCCTCTATGGCCTCGGTAATTGCTTGTTGGCTATAATAATAATGATAAGCATTCAACACCAAATTGGGGTACCCCAGCAGCATTTCATCTACTCCGTGTCCATCCATCGACACTTTGATTCCATCCTGAGCCATTTGTTTATAAATGTCTCCCACAATAAATATAGGAGTACTGGCGATGTGGTCAAACTGGAGGGTAGCTTGCAAAAGTTTTTCTGGTAAATGCGCATAATCTGGCTCAATGTATTTGGCTTCTCCTCGAGTGTGGGCCACCACTTGTTGGGCAAAATGGGTCTCGTCCTGAGTAGTGCCTGGAAAAGTAGCCACATATGCTTTTTGCCAGTTTTCGGGAACCCTCACTGCATTCGTTTGGTCTTGCATCAGTTGGTGCAGCGTGCAATACACCGACGAGGAATCCAAACCACCACTTAGCGCTGAAGCCAACGATACATCACTGCGCATTCTTATTTGGCAAGCATCCCGAAAAATGGCTTGAAACTGGCTCACCTGATCTTGATAATTACCCGGTACCTCAGGGGTTTGCTCGGTAGTGTCCCACCATTTTTGTTGTTGCACCACCTGCGAAGCATTTATTTTCAAATAGTGCCCTGGTAACAGTTGAAAAGTATT